>MHXP01000027.1 GCA_001824485.1 Planctomycetes bacterium GWA2_39_15
TCTTTTCCCATCCTCTGTTTGTCGTGTTTATATTTTTCCTTGAGTTGACTAATCATAGGCTGTAATTGCTGCATTCTGAACATGGAGACCTGACTCTTCCTTGTCAGTGGGAATAGCATAGCCTTAATGATGATTGTCAATATAATAATAGAAATGCCGTAGTTAGGAACTACACGGTGGACTGCATTCAAGAAAGTCAAAAGTACCTTGCTTATTGATGTAAGCCAACCATAACTTAGAAGGGCATCTAAATTCTCATATTGTTTCAAAACTTCCTCTTTTTTTGGCCCTAAAAAGTATATGTAGCTGTGCGTAACAGCATTATGGGGTGAAATTTGAAACTTGTTTGTTTGTAAGGTTACCATAAAATCGCCACCATCCGCTTTTTCGTTTGTAAGAGTTCCCAGTATATCAAATGCCTGTACATTTATAGATGCTACCAAATCGCTGGAGGCTGGCTTTAAAATAGTGGAGAAATACTTATTTGTTGATCCGGTCCAAACAATACCTACAGATTCATTCTTTGAAGGGAATTCTTTTAGTGCTGTACGTACTAATTTAATCCTTTTGTTACCCGTATCCAACCCAGTTACGGCTGCCATATCAGTGGAAGGTTCACCTTCGTGTGTAATCATAGAGGATGCAATAATATTGTATGACAATGCAACTTCAGTATCGGTATTGTTTTCTAGAACAACAGTCATGTTTATATTGTATTTACCGGGTAATAGTTCTATCGTTTTGGTGAGGTTGATTCCATCCTCCAGCCCGATGGTAAATACAATTTTGTTTCCGCTTTGCTCAATGATCTTATATCGGTGTCTCTGAAAGTTTGTTTTTTGAAGGATATTTTCGATAGCAAGGGGGTGATATTCCGTTTCAGCATTCTTTATTAATTCGAGGATATTTTTTGCCTCTGCATCTTTAAATTGCTTGAGTTTAATAGATTTTAGTGATGCCCCCTCATTTGTCCATACAGTTTTCAAGAGTTCATTTTCAATAATAACTTCTTGTAACGGAATCTCCGCTTGGGGTTGTAATGTTTGAGTTGGCGGTGTGGTTGAAAGCTTTGATTCTGCCGCAGTTTTTGTATCTGCTTGTTTCTCTGAGATAACCTGTTCGTTTATTTCTTCTATAGGTTTAGGCTTTTTAGACGAGAACAGGGGTAATATAAAGGGGTAGTACAATAACATAACTACCCCACAAATAACTATTGCGATAAGTGTTTTTCTATCCATTAATTTTCCTTTTTTAGTTCCTCTGGTAATTCGGCTTCGTCAATAAGCATGATTGGAATGTCATCTTTTATTGGATACCGTCGTCCGCATTTTGTACATATAATCCTTTCTCCTTCCAGCCTAACATCCATCTTACATAGTGGACAAGCGAGGATATCCAACAATTCATTAGTAATCACAACAATTACCTCCAAATCAGGGTAAAATACAGTTGGCGCATTAAGCCATACCCACGTATCTTTGGAAATTAAAGACAGCGTTTATAATTTTGGACTAGGTGTCAATGCGGAATTATTAAAGAGATTTAAAATGTTAACAAACTATCGAGTTAATTTCAAACCAAAAATAAAAGTATGTTCACTATTATTTTTGTATTAGCATGAGTTTATAAGGAGCTTATAACTAGAGCGCTTAATTAAAACTATATTTTGTGCTATTTATAGAAATTGTTGAATGGGTGAAACGGTATCTATTTTTGTTCTGTGATGTTTGACTGCGATTTTGGGTACTATTGTTACATATTTGCTGTGTTACGATAAGTAACAGCCGCCTTTGACCTTTATTTATTGACATTTAGCCAGGTTCAAGCAAAAGATATTTCAATAAATGTTACTGTTCGTTATACAATATTCATGGAATATGTTTCTTAAATTTAAAATTTTTTACTGATTTCAACCCGTTAAGTACACAGTTGTTATAACTTTCAAAGAATATAAAATATTTTTTAGAGATTAGCGGCATACCATCTGCGCTTATAGGATGTTCAGCAATGTGACTCTTCAGGTTTTGGTTTCTTAATTGATATCTCTCTATCAAATCAGAAAGGATGATATAAAAAAGTATGGAGTTCGCACTTCAGGTTTATATTAAAGATTTAAAAAGAACATCTTTTCTTACTATGGAAGAAGAAAGAGAGTTATTTGAAAGAATTATCGATGGCGATTCCAAGGCAAAAGAGTCTATAATTACATCTTATCTCCCCTTAGTTATAAAGATTGCCAGTCGGTTTGCTTATTATGGAACGCCTATCCTGGATTTGATTAGCGAAGGAAATATTGGACTTATGCGAGCGGTGGAAAAATTTGACTACAAGTTGGGTCTATGTTTTGGTAAATACGCTTCATGGTGGGTTAAATGGACTATTATGCGGGCGCTGATTAATAGCTCAAAGACTATACACATTCCAGTTTACATGGCGGAAATGGTTTTTAAGTGGAAAAAAATATCTTCAAAGCTGGCGAATCGCCTGCATAGACTTCCAGATAGGGATGAGATTGCGCAGGAATTGCAAGTTGATGAAAAACGGGCGCAATGGATAGAAAGTGCGGCAAAACATACTTATACTATAAATGAAACGTGTTTACAGGAAGATGATTCAAGTGAATTCAGTGAATATATACCTGACGAACGCGTGAAGATGCCTGAAGATGAGTTAATGGAATCTTATGACAAGAAAGAGTTGAGAAGATTACTGGATACAATTGACCGAAGGGAAGCGTGCGTCCTGAAAATGCGGTATGGATTAGATAATTCAGAACCGATGACTCTAAGAGAAGTAAGTAAAAAACTCCATATCAGTCGAGAATGGGTTAGAAAGATTGAAAAGAAAGCCGTGTCCAGACTTAACCATCTTATGGCTTGTAGTGCGTAAGAATTTTTTAGAAATTTAACTCATATCCTGCAGTAGGTGTCCAATCTGCTCTTAAGCCATCATCATTAAGCGGCGTTTGCACATTAAGGAACACAAGCATTCCTAAATGCGGGCTCCACTTGAATCCTGTTGAAAAATCCACAATATCATTACCGATAGCTGATTCTTCTACTTTATGGCTTCCTACAATATCAAACGCAACAGAAAAATGGTGTTTTCCTTTACCAAAACCATAATCGCTACCACCGATATATACAATCCTGTCCTGTCCTTCACTACCGCTATTGAACTCATATCCTAAGTTTAAGTGTGGTGTAAAATGATTGATATTTTTTGATAATATAAAAAATGGTTTTACGCTTGTTCTACCCGTTCCTAAAAGTTCGTCAGCGTCTCCTGTTTGCAGTTTCACATCAAGTGCTGGTGCGAAATCAATCCACGAAGAAGTAAACAAATTGTATTTGCTTCTCAGGAATATATCTCCAATACCTGTGGATGCGCCTGAAACTGAATCGCTAATTGTTTCTCCAGAGTCTAAACTGTAACCCAGAGGTTTTCCGCCTGATCCCTTCTCCTTTGTCCGATTCAGTATTTTTGCACTGCTGTCAACATCGAGTTGAACTTGCATTACAGGTATAAGTATAGAAACATCCCATTTGTCAGTGATTCCATAAGTGCCGTAAAAAGAAAATAAATTAGTTTCGATATTTACATCGAAGTCCATTTGAAGCAAATCTTTGTTTTTTTGTTCCTCATCTAATGGCACGACAGATTCTAAGTTGTGTAAATCTTCGCCTTGCAAGGTAGAATAATTAATATAGGTGTAAGAGAAACCAAAGTTTATTTTCCCTTTTCCTAACGTAGATGCCCTTTCGGCAAAAACAGGACCAAGGCTGTCCGTTGTTCTCGTAAACACCTCTAGCTCACTGTCATACTGAAAAGTAAATCCACCGCCGGTCGAACTGACCGGGAATGCCCCCTTTTCTGTATTTAATTCTGAATTTAGGTTCTGAATTTCTAAAAGAGAGTCTAAAGGTACCGAAACGGTTGTGACTACGTCTATACCCCCTGTAGGTTTTTCCTTTTCGAATACCTTAGTTACAGGAATACCGCTTCCCCCATACAAAGAAGTTATTAAGTTTGATAAATCAGTTGCGAAACAGTTAGTTATCAAACGAGTGAAAGTTAATAAGAAGATTAACGTGATTACTATGTATCTTATTACCATCGAATTATTACGTTAAATCCAAGTTTATAATATAAATAAAGACACGCACATTCAAAAATTAATTCAGAACAACATTACACGATGTAATGTTGAATTGTATCAAAATTTAGAGTGGAGGTGAGGAATATGATCAGGTAAAGAATACCACCGAGAGAAAGAATAAAGCAAGAAATTTCTAATTTTCGGATAATAGTTTTGTAGATAATCATTTCATATTGAAAATCATTTGATTAATATTTCCCGTTTGATATAATTTCATTTTGAAATGGTACTGTCACGGTTTTTTGGAATAAATAATTAATTCTGGAGATTCATAATTCATGTCTGAAAAAAGAAAAAAAGTGGTATTGGCATATTCTGGTGGTTTAGATACCTCTGTGGCAATTAAATGGATTCCCGAAAAATATAATATGGATGTCATTACGGTAACAATTGATCTGGGAGCTGTGAAAGATCTGGAAGCTATTCGGCAAAAGGCGTTGAAAATCGGGGCAAAAAAGGCGATTGTCATTGATGCAAAGGATACATTTGTCAAATATTTTATATTTCCCGCCTTACAAGCCGGGGCTTTATATGAAGGCGTTTACCCGCTTGCAACAGCCCTGGGCAGACCACTCATAGCAAAGCTATTAGCAGATGTGGCACATGAGGAGAAGGCGGATGCAGTTGCCCATGGTTGTACTGGGAAAGGTAATGATCAGGTGCGATTGGATGTGTCTCTGCAGGTATTAAGCCCCAAACTTCAGATTATTGCCCCTGTGCGTGAGTGGAAGATGACACGTGATGAAGAAATCAGATATGCCGAGGAACATAATATTCCGGTAGAAGCAAAAATTAAGAGTCCATATAGTACGGATGAGAATCTATGGGGAAGAAGTATCGAGTGTGGAGTTTTGGAAGACCCATGGGTTGAGCCTCCAGAGGAGGTCTACAAATGGACAAAGAGCGTAAAAGATGCTCCTGATAAACCCGAATATATGGAGATTCATTTTGAAAGAGGAATTCCCGTGGCTATTAATGACGAGGAGATGGATGGTGTGAGCCTCATTAATACGCTGAATGCAAGGGGAGGAAAGTACGGTGTTGGCCGTATTGACCACCTTGAGAATAGACTTGTAGGTATTAAGTCCAGAGAAATTTATGAGTCTCCGGCTGCTATAATATTACATACTGCCCATAAAGCCATTGAAGGTATGATTATGACAAAAGATGCCCTGAGGTTTAAGGATATTGTGTCTGCTCATTATGCAGATTTGATTTATAATGGACTCTGGTTTTCTGCCTTTCATCAAGACATGGTGGCGTATGTGTTAAGTAGTCAGCGTATTGTGAAGGGAACCATACGAATAAGATTATCTAAAGGTACATGTACAGTGGTGGGGCGTAAGTCGCCGTTATCCCTTTATAGTGAAAAGTTAGCTACATATCAGAAAGAGGATACCTTTGACCACAGTGCATCGCTTGGGTTTATTAAAATATATGGTTTGCCTGTGAAGATACAAGCCCAAAAGCAAATGGATGTTTTAGCAGGTAGAGAAGCATTGCATCTGGATTCAATCATGCCGCCCAAGGTCAAATCCATCAAGGCTTCGGAGGCGGATAAGTAATGTAAAATTCTTAATATATAAGAGAGCACAAAGCACAGAGAAAACGATAGTGGCAAAGCCATTCGCCACTATATTGATTATTAAGTGCTTTCTCTGTTTCTTGTGATTAGTTTTAAATAAAAGGTGAAATTAATGAAAGTGTTGTTGGTTTTCCCACCATCATGGCATCCTTCCCAGCCTTATCTCAGTTTACCTTCCCTGACGTCGCTCTTAAGACAAAATGGCATTTCTGAAGTTATCCAGAGGGACTTGAATATCGAACTGCTGGATCTACTACTTACCCAAAAAACATGCAATGAATTTTATCAGAAGATTATAGATAAACTAAGGTACATGGATAGTTCCATAGAGCCGTCCCGTAGGGGCGTCTCTACAGAAAAACGTCAAAACCTGGTTGATGCCGCGGAAGCTATTCCGGCAATAATTGAAAAGGTGGAGCCCGCAAAAAATACCTTGAGGTCGGAGGGTTTTTATGACCTTGAGCGCTATATGGAGAGCGTCCATATCATCAATGAATCCCTCCAAATAATGTCTGCCCTGTATTATCCTTCATCAATGACTGCACTCAGTAATAATATGCGGCATTCTGTATATTCCTCCCAAGAAATTTTTGCTGCGCTGGAGGATGAAGAAGAAAATGTCTTCCTCAATCTTTATAAAGAAAACAACCTTTCTTCTATCCTCGAGACTTCACCTGATATTTTAGGTATTTCTATTACTAATACTTCTCAAATTATTCCTGGTCTAACACTGGCAAAATTAATAAAAAAACAGAACAAAGAAATTCACATTACTGTTGGTGGTAGTGTTTTTACAAAACTTATTGAAAATCTTAAAAAGGTGGATGGGTTATTTTTAATTGTAGATAGCTTTATTGTTTTTGAGGGTGAGCATGCCCTGTTGGAACTGGCGGAACAAGTGGCTGGAAAGAAGGATTTTAAAAAAGTGCCCAATCTGGTTTATCGAGAAAATGGAGTTACAAAAATCAATGAGCCATTTTATTCAGAAGACCTGAATGCCCTGCCTACGCCTGACTTCGATGGTCTTCCAATGAAGCTTTACTTTTCACCCGCATCTGTCTTACCAGTGCAAACATCACGAGGGTGTTATTACAGAAAATGCACCTTCTGTAACCTGCATCTTGACCACAGAAACTTTCGTACACGTCGGACAGACTTACTCATAGAAGACATCCGCACGCTTTCACAAAAATACCACGCGCAGTATTTCTTTTTTACGGACGAATCTGTTCCTGTCAATAAATTGAGGGAAATATCAAAAAGCTTACTGGAAAACCAGTGGAACATTAAATGGATGGCAGGAGTGCGATTTGAGAATGCTCTGGATGGAGATCTCTTAGAAAAGATGTCGAAATCCGGATGCCAGAAGTTGGTGCTTGGTTTAGAATCATATAATCAACGCATATTGGATTTGATGAAAAAAGGGATAAGGACGGATGTCGTAAAGAGAATATTGGATGAATGTCTAAACGCAGGCATATCATTTCATCTTTATACAATTGTTGGGTTTCCAACGGAAACTGAAAAAGAAGCGATGGAGACGCTTGATTTTGTGCTCCGGAAAGAATATCTGTCTTCACGCGGTTTTTCCTGTTTACCATCTCTGTTTGGAATGGAAAAGGATTCTCCGATTACACAAAATCCTGATGAATATAAGCTGGGAAGCTTAATGTCGCCTAAGAATGAGGATTTAGGGCTGGGTTATTTTTATGAAGTAGAGGAAGGGATGCCTCCGGAAGAAGCAGAGAGGATGTATAACTATGTTATAAGCAGATTAAGCGAGGAATTGTGTCCTTTTCCTTATAATTATTCTTTGTCAGATGGATTGTTATATATTACGCATATAAGGCAAAAAAATGTTTCCTTTTAAATCAATTAAAAACAAGTTAATAGTAATTTTTTTGTTATGTTCATTTACGCCATTATTATTGCTGCGTTTTATAGCATTTCCCAAGGCACAAAAGGATTTAGAAGAGGCTTTGGTAAGGAATTTGGAGGGTGTTAAGCAAAAGCAAGCAGAAATTTTAAAAATGTGGTTTGATGAGCGCAGGCATGATGCAAAGGTCGTTAGCAGATATATCTCCGCTATAATGGTAAAAAATGTTAGTGACAATGTTAGTAATTTTCAAAAGTTATACGACTATATTGAGATGATTAAAACAGAGTATGGATATAAAGATGTATATATCGCTTCGCAGTATGGAATTGTGCTGGTGGCTACAGAGAAGGAATTGGTTGGTTCTAATATTGTAACTTATGATTATTGCAGAGAGGCATTGAATGGAAATATCTTTATATCTAAGATGCAACGTCTTGTTCAGGCAGAAAGTGGGAATAAAAACAACAATGCCGATAGTCCAATAATGTTTATATCTGCTCCGTTAGTGGATTCTAATGACCTCAGAGTAGGTGCACTTATTCTTAAGGTGGATACGGTACACCTCAGCGAAATCATGAGAAGTGTAAAACTGGGAAAGACAGGAGAAACCTTTCTCGTTAACAGAGAGGGGTACATGTTAACAGAGTCAAGGTTTGTAGACGAGTTAAAAAAAACAGGTCTAATTCAACAAAGAACGGCATTGGAGTTAAGAGTGATAAACCCCCGTACTGGTAAGCTTACAGAGGGTGCTCAAAATTGCCTGAGTTGTAAAGATGGATATGATGCCGAAGGTTATATAAATTATGATGGAAATAAGGTTCTTGGTGTATGGTGTTGGATTCCAGAATATGATTGCGGTTTACTTGCACAGATTAATATTCAAGAAGGGTACGGGGCGGCTTATAGCTTAAAAAGTTTTGTTTTTTCAATGTTGCTAGTATTGGCTTTTCCATTAACACTGGTTGCATTCTATTTTGGGAAAAGGATTTCTGCCCCCATTTTAAATATAACTGAGGCAACAAAAAAGATTACAGGTGGCGACCTAGGCCAGAGAGTTAAAGATAGTGGTAAAAGTGACGAAATTAGCGGACTGGCACATGCGTTCAACTTGATGGCTGAGTCTCTGGAAGAAAAAACGATCAAGTTGAGAAATTATACGACTGATCTTGAAAATATTGTAAAAGAGAGAACCGTTAAGTTGCAGGAAACAACTAACTTTTTGAATAGCATCTTAGCTGGCTCTACAGAATATTCAATCATTGCGCAAGATTTAAATGGTAACATCCTTGAGTTTAATAAAGGAGCAAGTCTGATGTATGGTTACAGGTCTGAAGAATTAGTTGGAATAGCCAATGTAAGAATCCTCCATTTAGACGAGGATGTGAGAGCGGGCAAGATAGACCGTATGTTAGAGGTGGCGCATAGAACGGGTAGATATGAGGGAGAAGTTTTGAGGAGGAGAAAGAACGGTGAGATGTTTCCAGTTCATGTTACTTTTACGTTGCGACGAGACGAAAATGGGCAACCCATTGGTTTGGTAGCAATATCTAAAGATATTACGAAAGATAAATTAGTGGCGCTGGAAAAAGAGATTATAAATAATATCAATAAGACGATTGCCTCATGCCTGAATATTAAAGAAGTCTATATGAATATTTATATCGAGTTGAAACGCATAATTGATTTTATCTGGTTAGGTATAACGTGTATTGTTGATGGGTCGGATATTACTGAGGATTTCAATATTATCGATGGGGTGTCATCTATGGATTGGTTAAATAGCGATAAGTCTCCTTCTCATACAATGGCGCAGGGTATCGCTATTAAGAAGGGTATTCCTATTTTTGTAATGGATACACTTGAGGAAAAGTACCCAATCGATCGAGAACTATACGAAAAAGAAATACGTTCTTATTTGTGTTTTCCTTTGAAGTCGAAAGGAACAACCATTGGAGCGATTACGTTGGGCAGTAGGGAAAAGGACACTTTTACAGAAGTGCATTTTGGCTTATTAAATCAAATTACTTCACAATTAGCCATTGCTATCGAAAATACGAAACTTTTCGTTTCCATCAGAGAATCGGAAGAGAAATATAGAGACCTCGTGGAAAATGCACCAGAGATGATTCACGAGATAGACCCGAAAGGAAGATTTATTAATGTAAACAAGACAGAGTTGAACAAATTAGGTTATTCTCTAAAAGAGATGAGGCAGATGAATTTGGAGGATATAGTGCCACCAAAATATCGTCAGGATGTGAAGAGATATATTCAATGGATTATCCACACTGGGAGCGGTGAATTAGAGACAGTGTTCTTGACAAACTCAGGGAAAGAAATCAACGTGGAAATCAACGGTACAGGTCTTTATAATAGCAAAACAGGGGCATGTGTCTATACGAGGGCATTTGTACGGGACATTACAGAAAGAAAAAAAATGGAAGAGCAAGTCCGTCGGTCAGAAAAATTGGCGTCTATGGGTGAACTGGCCGCTGCGATTGCGCATGAAATTCGAAATCCATTGGGGGCAATATGCAACTCAGTTGGAATTTTAGATAGCCATTTGAAATTAACAGGTCAGGATAAAGATTTGCTAGAGATGATAGTAGGACAATCTGAAAGATTGGATAGAATCATAAGTGATTTCTTAACCTTTGCGCATCCACGGGAACCTTCCTTTACCTTACAGGATATTCGTGAAGTAATTAAAAATACTATCTTCCTTTTAGAGCAGGATAATCGGTTTGCGGATAAGGTAGAGATAAAGGAAACATACGAAAGTATATTACCAAAAGTCTATATTGATGCGGATCTAATCCACCAGGTATTGTGGAATTTATTCATAAATTCCTTAGATGCCATGCCTAATGGCGGATATATCAAGATAACAGTGAGAAAAACAAATTTGTTTTTAAGGGATGCGGTAGAAATTATGATATCGGATACAGGGATGGGTGTACCATCCAATGAGTTAGACAAGATATTTGAGCCTTTTTATACTACGAAATCAGAAGGAACAGGTTTAGGCCTTTCAATGGTTCAGCGTATTATTGATGATCATGGGGGAACTGTTGATGTTATAAGTAAAGAAGGCAAGGGGACGTCCTTTTATATAAAACTGCCTATTGGAAATGAAAAGTGGGGCAGTTCAGAATAATCTTTATGCAGGATAATTAATTATGGAAGACGGTAAAATACTTGTTGTGGAAGATCAGGACGCGATGAGAGAATCTCTTGTGATTGCATTTAAGGATGAGGGATATCAGGTCGAGGGTGTTGCAAGCGGAGAAGCGGCAACTCAAAGATTAAGTAATAATGTGTATGACTTAGTCGTTACAGACCTGAAGATGAAAAAAGTAGACGGATTGGAGGTTCTTAAGGCGGTAAAGACTTCAAATCCATCCACAGAAGTAGTGTTGATTACTGCCTATGGCACTATTGGCACGGCAGTTCAGGCGATACGTGATGGTGCCTACGACTATGTGACTAAGCCCTTTCGCCATCAGGAAATCCTAAAAGTTGCAAAAAAGGCACTTGAAAAGAAGTTACTAAAAGATAGGGTTAGATATCTTGAAGGAGAAGTTAGAGATAAATATAGATTCGAGGGTATTGTGGGTAATTCCAATGCTATGCTGGAGGTATTAAAAGTAACTTCGCATGTATGCCGCACCGAGAGTACAGTGCTGATAACAGGTGAGAGTGGGACAGGAAAAGAGTTGATCGCAAGGGCAATTCATTATAATAGTCATCGAAAGGATGCTCCATTTGTTGTGATTAATTGTGGCGCATTGCCTGAGAATTTACAGGAAAGCGAACTGTTTGGACACGTAAAAGGGGCTTTTACCGGAGCTATTAAAGATAAGATGGGATTGTTTCAGCAGGCACAAAGGGGAACAATTTTATTAGATGAGATTGGCGAGACGTTGCCTTCTGCGCAGGTAAAACTTTTGCGATTTTTGCAAGACGGAGAAATTCGCCCTGTCGGTGGAAATAAAGCTATGTACGTGGATACGAGGATTATTGCTGCTACGAATGAAAACTTAGAAAAAGCCGTTGAGTCTGGAAAGTTTAGAAAGGATCTGTTTTATAGAATTAATGTGATACGTATCCATATTCCTCCACTGAGAGAACGAAGAGAAGATATACCTCTTTTAGTAGAATATTTTTTAGAGAAAATTTTGGAAAAATATAATAAAGGAAAAAGATCGTTATCCAAAGAGGCAATGCACGCATTAACGAATTATGATTGGCCTGGTAATATCAGGGAACTTCAGAACATAATGGAAAGGGCAGTTGCTTTATCTAAGAACCAAATAATTAATGTGGATGAACTCCCAATTCCTGTGAGTGAATTTGTGGATTTTACAGGGAATCCATTTGAGTATGATAAGAAAAGATCACTTATTGTAACAACACTTTCAGAACAAGAAAAAAACGCTATTGTTGAGGCATTGAATAAATACGGCGGTAATCAGACAAAGGTTGCTAAAGTACTTGGGATATCTACGACGACCCTCTGGAGGAAGATTAAAAAATACAAAATTAAACCACAACACGAAATCTCGGATAATATTGATAATTAATTTCATACTGAAACCGTCATTGCATAATGGAATGTTTTTGTGAATATATAAATTGAGTTTTATATAAATCTAAGAATATTTGCGTTTTTAATAAGATGATGATTTTATACCACTTATGTAAAACATAAACTGTATTTTATTTTTCATGCGGAGTTGGTATATTTTTCGTTAGCATAGTTAGTCAGACCGGATTAAATTCTTCGGCTTGTTTATGATCAAAACAAATGAGTATTATAATAAATTATCTAAAACTGTTGTGCCGAGCCAAGTGGAACATTCATCTTTATTGTTTCTGAAATTTTTAAGATTTATGTTATGGGTTTTATTTATGGAATGTATCACTGGTGGAATAAGGTAGGAAATAATAAGGCGTTGGCAGATGTTCAAGAGGAGAAAGGCGACAGAGTTTAAGAAAGTTATAGACGTTAAGTTTGAAGTAAAAGAAAATTTTGAAGAAGATAAGGGTTGTTTAGCGCATTTAATCGGATTTTTTAGAGTACACGCAAAAAGGGAGATGAGAAAAATGCCGTTAGATATAAATAAGATAAGGGAGAAAATAAAGAAATTGCCTAAAGCGCCGCATCCTGCCATTCCTGCAAAGGAGGTATGGCTTTCTTTGTGGGGTGCGTTTTTAGGTGTGGGATTTACAGCGCTACTAGCCTTTCTGTGGAAGTGTCCGATGTTATTAGGGCCGTTTGGTGCCAGTGCCGTGTTGATTTATGGCGCTTATAAGGCGCCGCTGGCACAGCCTAGAAATGTTCTTATGGGGCATTTCCTTGCCGCATGTATTGGTGTAACCGTAAATGAGTTTTTTGGCGCTACGTTTTGGTCTATTGCCCTTGGTGTTTCCCTTGCGCTCGTTCTAATGACAGTGACTTATTCTATTCATCCTCCCGCAGGCGCAACTGCATACGTGGCAGTTCAGACAGGAGGGTTGGGTGTTGGCTATATGTTCATCTTAAATCCCGTTATTTTGGGTGCCTTTATTCTGGTGTTAATCGGTGTGATCTTTAATAAGATGGGAAAAAGGGATTATCCAACACATTGGTGGTAAAATTATAGAGGGGTGTCTTATCCATAAACTTAGACGTACAAATTTGTTAAATTACGGAGAAAAATATAATGTATATCTCGATTAAAAATCGGCTTATTTTTTTACTAATTGCGTTTACGTTGCTACCTTTTGTTTTGCTGAGAATTGTTGCATATCCGCGTATACAGTCTGATCTTCAGGATGTATTGATACGGAATCTTGATGGCATTGGACATAAGCAAGCAGAACTTGTTACTTATTGGACGCATGAAAGGATGAAGAATGTACGTGTGGTCGCAAACAATCCTTTAATGAGTAAATGTGCAAAAATTAAAAAAGAGGACAAGGATTATTCAGATATAATTCAATATTTGGAAGTGTTAAAGAATGAATATGGTTTTAAAGGTGTGCTGGTAAGTAATGATAAAGGAATAGTAACGATTGCCACGGCTGATGAAGGAGTGGCAACTGATATTTCAGAGGCGGATTATTTTAAACAGGCAATACAGGGAAATACTTTTGTATCAAGTATTATTCCATCCGAAATCCCGTTAGTAAATGAACTTGGAGAGAAGGAAATTGGCGTACCTACCATGTTTGTTTCAACACCGTTAAAGGATAGGGATGGGATTATAATTGGTGTCGTTTCCTTGAGAATTGATGTAAATGCATTGAACGAATTAATGTTAAGCCTTAAACTTGGGAAAACAGGGGAAACATACCTTGTTAACAAAGATGGAGTTATGATTACAGAATCAAGGTTTGTTACGCATCTAAAGGAAATGGGATTGGTGAAAAAAAGATGCGCACTGGAATTGAAGTTGATTAATCGTGAAAAAGGTGAATTGACCAAAGGTGTTCAACAATGCGTTGCCGGCAATAATGGTTTTGATGCAAAGGGTTATAAGGATTATAGCGGTATTACAGTATTGGGTGTATGGCGCTGGTTACCTGAGTTTAATTGGGGTGTTATTGCGGAAATTGACAGGGACGAGGGTTATGGCGCTGCTTATAATCTTAATTATATTGTAAGTTCTGTGTTGTTAGTAATCGCATTTCCTATTGTGATTGTAGCTTACTTCGTTGGCAGAAAGACCTCTATTCCAATTATCAAGCTAAAAGAAGTAACTGAAAAAATGGCATCAGGGGATTTAAGTCAGAGAGTAGATATAAAGAGAGAAGATGAAATAGGGGCATTAGCTAATGCCTTCAATGCGATGGCGAAATCGCTGGATGAAAAGACGAGGGAAGTAATAAATTCCGAAAAGAGGTATAGGGAATTGTTTAATTCCATAAAGGAAGGCGTTTATCAATCAGAACCAGGTGTTGAGGGTGTGTTTACCTTTATTAATAAGGCTGGTGCGGAGATATTGGGATATGGTACGCCAGAAGAAGTAGTAGGAACAAAGGTAAAGAATATCTATGTAGATTCAGAAGACAGAAGGAGACTTTGCGAGAAACTTGAAAAAGATGGGGTTTGGAGGGAATTTGTATCGCTTTGCAAAAGAAAAAATGGCGATAGTTTCTATGCTGAACGTACCAGTAATATGCTGAGGGATGAGAAAGGGAATCCTGCTGTTATATATGGTGTATTTAGGGATATATCGGAAAGAAAAAAGGCGGAGATGGAGATTGTTGAATCTGAGAAAAAATACCGTTTGCTGTTCAATTCGTTGAAAGAAGGTGTTTATCAATGCGAACCTGAAGTTGACGGCGTGTTCACATGGATCAACCAGTCGGGTGCCGAAATTCTAGGTTATAAATCACCGGAAGAGGCGATTGGAACAAAGCTAAAAGATATCTATGTAAATCCAGATGATCGTGCAAAATTAGTAGAAAAGTTATCTAAAGAAGGCGCTTGGAAGAATTTTGTATCTTTCTGTAAGAGAAAAAATGGTGAGCGGTTTTATATGGAACGTACTTCTAGTATGGTTGCCGATGATAAAGGTAAACCTGTACGTATAGAAGGTATATTTAGAGATATTACCGAGCGAAAGAAACTAGAGGAAGAACTGCAGGAATCTGAAAGACATCACAGACAATTGCTGAATTCACTGAAAGAGGGGATATATCAGTGTGAACCTACGGAGGATGGGGTATTTACATGGATTAATCAGGCGGGGGCGGAAATACTTGGTTACAGTTCACCTGAAGAAGTCATAGGAACGAGGGTAAAGGATGTATACGTGAATCCCGATGACCGAAAAGAATTGGTTGATAAGCTGGAAAAGGAAGGAGTATGGCGTGACTTTACTTCCTATTGCAAGAGAAAAAATGGTGAACGGTTTATTTCTGAAAGGACATGCAATCTTGTGCGTGATGAAGGTGGCAAACCAATAAGAATTGAAGGTGTATTCAGGGATATAACGGAAAGATAAAGCATGTATTTAAATGAATTAAAATACACTGAACTAGGAGTATAAAATTATGGGAAATGGAACTGTGAAGGGTTTATCAGTGAATGCAAAGACCCTTATTTTAGTACTGTTGTTTGTTAATGTTGGGTTTGCCTCAAAGATGATAAATAAATATTATGCAATGAAGGAATCCGGATATATTAGGGAAAAGACGTTTAAAGATCAATTGCAGCAAAGGGTAATGAAGTCTTTTGGTTCTATGGAAGAACTGAATAAAATGGTTGCTGATATTACACGGCAAAAGGAAGAAGCAGAAAAAGCTGCAGCATCTTTCAAGGATCAAGATGAGCAATTGAGATTTGTAAACAAAAAACTAGAAGATACAAAGGTGAAATTGGAAGAGGAAAAAGCTCGTTTGCAGAAGGAAATATGGGAGTTAGAAGATTCGCTGACAACGGCAAAAAAAACGTTGGTAACTAAGGATGCTGAGATACTGGAACTTACGAAAAAGCTTGAAGAACATTCTAAAGCGCCTGGCGCCTGGAATCTTCCACAATAAACATGGTATCAATGATAATTGCGAAAGATTTTTATGCCAAGGGTTTTAATTATAGAAGATCATGAGAAGCTTAGAAAGTTATTGGTAGTTGCCTTTAAACGAGAGGGTTATGATGCATGCAATGGGATAGGTTTGGAGAAGGTAGCAGAATTCCTAGAGAAAGACATCTATGATCTTGTAATTGCTGATCTGGAAGTAAAGCCGTTGGTCGGCTTTGAGATGCTGAAGACAATTAAGCGCTCTAATCCAAATGCAGAGGTTGTAGCGATCCTCCAAACGAATGAATATAATATTGGTAGTATAATCAGTTGTGGTGTTTATGATTATGTCCCGAAGCCATTCTTATTGAAAGATATTGTAAATATAGGAAAGAAGGCATTAGAGAAAAAGAAATTGGCTGATAAGGTGCGTAATTTGGAGCAGATCATGGATATGGATAAAATGGCTTTATAGTAAGAAGGTTGAAAATAGGTTTATTGTGTAAAAGTTTTCCTTATGTTTTTAATCGTAAAAGAAAGGGGGTGTGTGCTAAAAGGTTAAAAAGAAATTTTTAGGGAAATAGATTTTTAGATTTGTGTAGTTGATTGTAGAAGTGTAATAAAAAAGGGGTGTTGTTTTGAAAATAACCTTAACAACAGCATTTTAGAGGAGAACAATTAATGTTATATACTGCAGCTGTAGATACTCTTGCGGCAGTGTCTTTAAAGAAAGCCACTGCAATGAAACACAGCCTGACAGGTTTCTTGACGCTTTCTGTGCTGGCTGGTTTTTATATTGGATTTGGAGTTATTTTGGCATTTATTTGTGCCGCACCCGTAGCGGCGATAAATCCAGGGATAGGTAAGATAGTTGCTGGTGCAACCTTTGGTATCGCATTGTCTTTGGTAATTATTGGTGGTGCAGAGTTGTTTACCGGATATAACCTCCTGATATTTAAGGGAACACTTAGGGGTACGGTAACGCTTGCCGATTCCATGCTGGGTTGGTTTTGGACATACCTGGGGAACTTAGGCGGATCAATGATCTTCGCACTTATGATTATTATGGCAGGCATCTTCGCCCCTGATCCATGGAAGTCGTTTATTCTAAAGGTAGCTACATATAAGAGCAATGGGCCATGGTGGGAACTGTTCTTTAGGGGAATTTTCTGTAACTGGCTGGTTTGTCTTGCAATATGGTCTGCTGTGGGCAGATGTACAAGTGACTCAGGTAAGTTGATTATGATCTGGTGGTGTCTGTTCGCCTTTATTACGACTGGTATGGAACACAGTGTGGCAAACATGACAATATTGACGATTGCGAATTTATTACCTCACGACCCTGCAGTAATTTCATGGGGTAAGATGTTTGGACATAACCTCGTCCCTGTTACCCTTGGTAATATCGTAGGAGGCACATTCTTCGTCACATTCCTATACTGGTTCGCAACTGCAATGGATGAGAGGGGAGCGAAGAGGATGGAGGCTGTAAAGGGCGGTTCTGGCGCCGGTGAGTTACCACGAGCAGGTGGCACTTCAGAAGAGATCAAAGATGTTAAAGTGAAAATGAGGTCATAATAGCGCGTACTTAACACTATCAAACAAGTTGATACAGAAGACTGCTAGCAAAGAGTTTTAATATTACAACACAAAAAAGGGCCGGCAAAATAAAGCTGGCCCTTTTTTATTCTATTTCGTGTTTAGATTGAATCTGAAAAATATTTAGTATGTCCCATAAGTCAAACAACTGTTTAACACCGTGACTTTACTGAAAAGAATATAGAGAAAGAGTTTTATTGACTGTGATATGAAGTATGATCTCTTATCTTACGGGGCCGATTTAAAATCTTCCTCTTTGTCTGGCTTCGCAGTCTTTGATAAATTCTTCTGTTTGAGTCCTTCTGTATAACCAATAATCTTGTTTGAAACATTTTTTGGAATAATAGAAACGACAGTTTGCATGCCTTTGGCAATCTGAGTTGCAACCTTTGAGTTATCAATCCTGTCACAAGTGGGTTTGCTGCAAAACAACAATACGCCAAAGATAATTATACCGCAAAAAACCAGTCCCTTGATAATACCTAACAATCCACCAAATAATCTAAGTCCTATTCCCGTGTTCCATTTTCCCATTATCCTCTTTATGATATCTGTGATTATGAACATGCCAATAAAAGCAATTCCAAAGATGACAAAGTAGCCCAATAAATTAGCGGTGGAAACTGTAAAAACGCCTTTCAGGATGTTGCTCAAAATGCTATAGAGGAAGATCGCCGCAAAGAAGGATATAAATAAACAAACAATCCTTAGAAATTGAAGCGCGGGGCCACTTGCAAGCCCAAAGAGCGCTGCAAAGAATAAGGTGACAAATATTATATAGTCAATCCAGATCATCTCTAGTGACTTTCCCTTTCTTTTTTATGTTTTTCTTTGTGGTCATCTAAAAAATCATTTACTAATCCTTTGACGAGATTTTCCAAATTGTCTTTGGATATCTTTACTGCGACCTTTGGGTCTTTGGTCGTGCCCCGTATTTCCACTGGCAACTCATTTTGCTTTAAAACTAAATCTGCAATTTTTTCGATGTCCTTACTCAGTCGTTCCTTATTAAATTTAACTACAGCATCATAGGAGATTTTTCCTTCAAATTCAGTTGTGCCTGATGCACTGAGACTCATGACAGGCCCGTGAATATTCATTTTCTGGGTATGTATTCTCTCGTCCTTGATCTGTATTACAGCCTCCATTAAATCAAACGAATATGCATCCTTCGTTCCTATGATTTCCAGGATGGAAGAAATTAGCTTATTCCCACGAATGTGTCCATCCTTTATTGTGAGATTCATGTTGACATCGAGCTTTTTGTTAAGTATTTCCTTGCCCATGCCTTTGCCTCGCACATATCCTTCAAGGCTAAGGACGCCTCCGATTTCCCCTTCTTTTACTATAAAAATAGGGAGTAGGTTGATATTTGGTACATCCTGAGTGATATTAATATCCTTTGCATTAATTAAAATATCGAATACAGGTTTCTCTGGTTTAAGGTCAACACTTCCTTTGATAGTTGTAGGACCTTCATTCACGTTCAACCGTACAGAGGTGTAGATAATACCATTTTCAAATGAAAATTTGTCCGTAACAAGGTCTTTTACTAACAACCGATTTTCATAATTTATCTCTTGTATGGCAATCTTTTTAACAACAATTTTTTTTAATATCAGTGGGAGTAATTTTACCGTGCCTTGAATATTCTCAAATCGTATTGAAGATGCTGTATTCTGTTTTTGCCTTTGTATGATGAGATAAGAGATATTGACCCTGTTAGGCCAATTAAATGAGACTGGTCCAACCTGGTGGACAGATTCAAGTCTGCCTGCTAATGTCTGATCAATCTTTTGTTTTAGAAAATTTTTGGAAATGAATATTGGAGCAACAAAGATAACTACTGCCGTGATACAGAAGCCTATACCACATGAGATTACAAGCCATTTTAACCATGTTCTTTTATTTGTTTGCATTTGCATATTTGATTAGCAGCGGCATAAGCTGAGTGCCGTAGATTTTCCCTATCTTTCCGGTCAAGCAGGCTTTTTCCGAGAATGATTTTGTATTATCAGGTCTAACATCCCCGCCGCTGATAAGTAAAGGTACAGGATCGTCAGAGTGAGATTTTAAACGACATGGGGTTGAATGGTCTGCCGTTATCGCAACAATGGTTTTATCCATGTCTATCTTATTTATTAAAGGTGTAATATAATATTTATCAAGCATTTCAATTACAGTTTTCTTCTTTATTGCGTCGCCATCATGACCGGGTATATCAGGTCCCTTAATATGGATATAGAGTCCATCAAAGTTTTTAATATGCCGGATGGTCATATTAGCGCGCAGGGTGTAATCGTTTTCAAGGTCTTTTGTGGGTGGTGGTATTGGGACTATTTTCATGCCAGTCAATAAAGCTACACCCTCTTCGGTTGGCATTTCCACAAAACACCCAAAATTCTTTCTAAATTTGCTTTTTATACTCGGAAGTTTAGGAAGACAGTCGCCTGCATCTCTCAACAGGACAAGGTTTGCAGGCAGGTATCCCTTCTTAATCCGATTTTTATTTACCTCAGATTGATCCAGCACCTCACAACTCTTTAAGGTAAATTCATTCACAAGTAAGGCAGAACGATAGGCAGCGTTGGGGTTTCTGCTATCTTTTGAGGGTATGCAATACTCAACCATATTCTCATAACTTCCAGTTTTTTTTGCAACACCTAAAAGGCCGTGTTTTATATATGCAGGGTCTGTATTGGTAACATATCCAGAAAGCTTATTTTTAATACCACTGAATACTAATACCCCTCTATATTCAAGGGTACTTTTGAATTTAAACATGGCAGGTACGGATTCCAACTTGATTTTTTTATTAATTTCTTTACAAAGTTGCGTAGCCTCTTCTGTCGAGAGATTCCTTCCAACGCGGCGATCTTTTATATTTCTTCCTGTCCCCCTTGTTGCAAAATTTGCACGAAAGGCAAGGTCTCCATCGTTTATTTTTATTCCCGCAGCGAGTGCTTCTAATGGACCTCTGCCGGTATAATATTTCATTGCATCGTATCCCAGTATGCTAATTACAGCAATATCGGATTCAGGCGCTATGTCTTTTCCTACGGTGTACATCAATCCTGTCTGCCCTTCTCTTGCCAGCATATCCATTGAAGGAGTCGCTGCCGCCTCAAGGGGTGTACGATTGTCAAGTTCTTTACAAGGATACTTTCCATCACCCAGACCGTCCAGTACTATATATAGAATTTTTTTCATGTCCAATATTCCCCTTGTTTTTTTGTCATTGTCAAAACTTAACTATAGATAAGTCAAATATCATTCATCTTTTTTTCAATTGTCGCCTTCATTTTTTTCATACTTCTCAACCCCTTCTTTGAATAGATCGTTCCCATATATATCATTGGCAACTACTACAGGAAAATTCTCTACCTCGATCCGCATAATAGCTTCTGCACCCAAGTCGTGATAAGCAATGACTTCTGCCTTTTTTACGGACTTGGCTAACAGGGCAGCGGCACCGCCGGTAGCAGCAAAATATACTGCTTTATATTGTTTCATAGCCTTAATGACATTTTCAGAGCGATTACCTTTGCCAATAGTTGCCTTCAGACCTTTTTTAAGTAATTTTGGCGTATACACATCCATACGATAGCTGGTTGTGGGACCGCAAGATCCAATAGGCATGCCTGGGCGTGCAGGACTAGGACCTACATAATAGATGATTTGACCTTGAATATCAAAGGGTAATTCCTCTCCTTTGTCAATAAGTTCCACCAGCCGTTTATGTGCCGCATCCCTTGCAGTGTAAATAATTCCGCTGATTAGAACTCTGTCACCAATCTTGAGGTTTACAACATCATCATTTGATAATGGTGTTCTTAAATGTAAACTATTTGACATAGGAATTTATTAATATGAACTAGCAGAACTAGAATATTTTAAAATCACGATTATGGATTTGGGATTTAAAGTCGTAATTCTAAAATCGCAAATAGTAAATAATAACTTTTTGTTAAAAAGGGTAAAGAAAATGTTAATGACCTAGCATAACTGTTCTAACCCTGTGCGCATGGCACTCGATGTTAACTGCAACTGGTAAGCTGGCGATGTGGCATGGGTAGCGTTCCACATGAACTGCAAGTGCCGTAATCCAACCACCTAACCCTTGGGCGCCAATGCCTAAATTGTTTATCCTTTCCAGCATTTCTTGTTCTAATGCGGCGGTATCGGGTTCCGTGTGTTTGGTTCCCAGAGGTCTTAAAAGGGATTTTTTTGCCAAAAGAGCTGCATAGTCAAATGTGCCGCCAATTCCAACACCAACAATAATGGGTGGGCAGGGATTGGCCTTCGCTATCTTTACGGTTTCTATAACGAAATTAATTACACCTTCCCTGCCATCTGCTGGAGTTAACATGGCAATCCTACTCATGTTTTCACATCCACCCCCTTTTGCCATGAATGTAATTTTTAAGTAATTTTCAGGGATAAGTTCTGTATGGATTACAGCAGGTGTGTTATCGCCCGTATTGATCCGGTTTATGGGATCTGCGACTATGGATTTCCGTAAAAAACCTTCTTTGTATCCCTTGCGTATACCTTCATTAATAGCATCATAAAGACGACCGCCAGTAATCTCTATATTCTCTCCAATCTCAACAAAAACAACTGCAACACCCGTATCCTGGCACATGGGCATCTGGCATGAACGTGCAATCTTTGCATTCTCCAATAATTCCGCAAATATTTCTTTTGCAATGGGAGACCCTTCAGCCTCGTATGAGTCTCTTAATGCAACAAGAACATCCTCATTCAAATTGAAGTTGGCGTCCATACAAAGACGAGATACTTTTTCAATTATTTCAGGTACACTAATCTTGGTACGTGTAGCCATAGCGTATTGCCTTTACATTTTCGTCGAGGAATTGTGGTGGGAATTCCGAGGCAAAATTCACCGTTTCAATATTAATGCCAATCTTGCTTAACAGTCTTCCAAGTGCAATCATGTTGACAAAGATAGGGCTATTAAACTGTTCTGTAGCAAGTTTCTCGAAAGGGACGCGATCGCTGGCGGGGCAACGGAGTTCGCACTTTTTACATTCAGCATTACATGCCGAAGACTCGATAAGGACATGTCTGGCACGTACCGTTGGATCCGGAGACTTTGAGAGTTGAAGCCCAATATCTGCCTCTTCAAAGAAGGGGACTTCGATTGGCTCATCTGAATATACAATTTCTGCGCGAATGTTACCTCCGCGAACGGTAGCATCATAGACAAGGTTCAATGATACCTCTTTCCCCAATTTTGCAAGGATATCAGCAAGCGCATGCGCCATAAATTTGATACCCTGCCCTGCCTCGCCAGCCAGTACAATCTTTTTGGCGCGGTGTTCCTCCGGGATTGGAGTAATTTTCCGTACCATGAGGATGATACTAACCCCAAAAAATCTACGATCAATGAATGCTGTTTCCTTAAACCCATGCTTTTGAAAGAGGTGATATGCAACCTTCTCGGAAGGATAGGTAAACAGCTTTGCCTCATGGCAGCCTTTTTCAGTAAAAATATTTATCGTTTTTTCTAAGAGGGTGTCTCCATATCCCTTTTTTCGGTATCCAGGAGCCAAACCCATCCAGTGTAAATTCCCCACTCCTTCAGAAACCCAGGCAAACACAAATCCCACAACCATATCATCCTCTTTGCCAACAAGATAGACACAATCTTTGTCGTTTAACCGCTTTTTAACCTCTTCTACAGGATAAATATCCTTGAAATGCAGGCGTTCCACATCGAGACTCTTGGCATGTAACTCGTCTATGATGAGGTGGAAAAGATTTAAGGCTGCTTCTACATCGGATTCCTTGAGGTTTTCAACGGTAAGAGTCATTGTTATCTTATTAGTTAAACCTGTGTAATTTCTAACAAGAAATTACAACGATTTAAAATATTTTTAGTTTTAGTCTATATAAATTGGAAAAAGTGTTAATCCAGCCGATAAAATATTCTAAGCTTAAATTATCTAAACAATATTAAAAATGCAAGGTAAATTTACAGTAAGATAGTGCCAGCTTTTAGTTCGTATCATTAATAAAATTCTTGTTTTTTCCTTACACACCTTTATCTAATTATTCATAGTGTGACATATATCACAAATTTTGATAAAAATACTTGACATGGATTATTAAATATGATAAGAAACAGCTAAAATATTGCCACATCAGGAATTAGAGATAAAAATTAGCAGTAAAATCAATGATCTTTTGCTTACATTTAAGTAACAGGCGTTTTGGAGATTTTACTTGTTTAAACTACTGCAAAATAAAAAAATTTGTTGTTTCTATTTTCCTTACATACCTTCATTCAATTTAGTCCTATCTTTTCATATTACCTCTAAAAATCTATATCGAATACCCAATATACGTTTTTTGATTTCGAGTAGTAAACTATTTACCTGATTTTATTCCAGACAAAATTAATTATAAGGAGGCAGTTATATGCATGACATTCATTATGTTTGCTTATCAGAGGCGCCTCTTGGTGAAGAAAATAGTCTATTAACCAATCTAAAAAAAGCCGAGATATTATTTTAAATTTAATATAGCCTTGTCATTAAAAGGAGAAAAGGTTATGCCAGGTATACGCTTTAAAGAAGACATGGATGGTTATGTAGGAGAGAATATCAAGGATTTCCGTGATGGGGAAGATTATGGGAAGCGATATAAAAATACTGTAAAAATTGAGGGGGAGATAGAGGTTGATTCGGTGGATGAATTTATACAGGTGTCTTCCCACGAGGCAGAATTTCGCGGGAAATTCTATTGTGAGTCTCTAGGTGGCAAGGCAAGCATGGTTATTGAAAATGGGAGATTCAACCTTTTTAGTATAGACCCTGATAGTGGTCACAGGAATATGAAGTACAGTTTTAATTTTAATACTCCTGGCGGGAAACAATATTACTTTTATGGCTGTAAAGACATCTTTAATGATAAGGTATGTGACTTAATAGAGGATATGACGACACTCTTTACAAGAATATACGAAGGAAAAGACTCGTCAGGAAAACTTTATGGTAGTGGCATAATGTATTTCAGAATTAAAGATATAACTTCAATTGTAAATATGATTAAGTCTAGCGAGGTGATAGGAACAGACGATCTTCTTGAGAAGATAAACACTATTGGGAAATTTCTTGGGTTTTTCATTGGAGAAACTTGGAAAACTTATGCACCAGGGCCAAGATTTTTTTACAAAACAAATTATGAAAATCTCGTTCTTTCAGGGAAACTCAGGGAAAATGGAGAAAATAAAACAAGGGAATTCTTCTTTTTTTCTGGAGAACACAACAAAGGTTTTCCCTGGGGAGATGAGGAAACAATGAGCGATGTTGCACTCCTCATTTCTGATGGAAATGGAGATTATATTCGTTTTGGTATTACAAAACGGTCCCTGCAAGGATTTTTAAATGTAGATTTAAAAGGCAATAAGTATACCTATATTGGTGAACTATATCAAATTAATGAAGGACATTCTTTATCTTTCTCTGAGATAAATTCCTATAAAGCAGGCGGTAACATAGAGAAAGTTACAGCTGAGATAAACCTCGAACTAGATACGCAAGCTCAAGAGAGAGTGGATGTAACATTCAAACTTATAGAAGATTTTGAAAAAATAATTCCAGATAAGTTTAAGGATATGGTAACTGAAATCCTTCTTGGATACTTTGCTGAACCATACAAAGTGAAGGTAACGAAAGGAAGTATAAAAATTACGAGTTCCACTGGAGAGACGGTTTATTCTACAGACCAGAAGGGCACATTTGGGGAAGGAGAATTGGGAAAGATAAACAATCTCAAAGAACCTACTATGTGGTACAACTATTTATGTGGTATAGACCCTAAGGCGCAAACATTGTACTTAAAAATGGATTATGGTACATTACGCGATGAAAGGGAATGGTATATTAAAGACCTTTTTGATAAGAAATTGGGGGAAATATTTAAAAGGGATATAAAGAAAAATCTTATATTGAAGAAAAAATTTGAAAAGAATCCCTCTGTGCCTGCCGTTGTAAAAGATAACCTCCTTACCCTTGTGAATGACCATTATCCTACAGCCGTATTCCTGAGAAGAATTGTTGAAATCAAGAATAATGGGAAGACATTTTACGGTCTTGAGGAACACATTGATGCAATAAACATGGCACCCATAAATTCGGATAAGGAAACTACAGTGGCCGTTTTTACATATAAGGATGCTGATAAGCGCTATGTTAAACCTCCTAAAATTGGTGATGAAAAAGGAAGAAAACTTTATGAGAAGAAAGTCCTGAATATTTACAACGATAAAGAGAAGTTTGATGTGTTAGATAAAGTGATAGCAGGATCAGCCTTTTTCGAAGTATTGGAAAAGGCACTGGCTAAATCAAATAAGGGGAAAGAAGATTTCTCTATAATCATTAAACCGAACTTTATGTTTGTTTACTCCACGAGCGATAAGACTACTTATACAGATCCTACTCTGGTTGAACATCTGGTGCAAAGGATTTACGAGAAAGGTTACCGCAATATAAAGATTGCTGAGGCAAGAAGCACACTCAGTGTATTCTTTGAAGGCCGTGATGTCAAGAATGTTGCGAGTTATGTAGGGTTCAAAGAAGGTGGCAAATATCAAATTATTGATCTTTCTGAAGACTTGGAAGATTATGATTATGGCGGGAAGTTAGGTAAGCATTTTGTAAACAAGGATTGGAAATCAGCGGATTTCCGCGTATCATTTGCCAAGAATAAAACGCACTCCTATGCATTATATACCTTAGCCATTAAGAATATTTATGGCGCTCTTCCCATGGAATTTAAATTTAAGGAATATCATTGTAAGCGGGGAAATATCTATGGGACGACCATGGATTACATAAAACATTTTCCAATACATTTTGGGTTCGTAGACGGAGTGACAGGCGCTGATGGACCGTTTGGTATATTTGCAGACCCATATCCACAATTAACTATGACTATTATTGGTGGGGAAGACATTGTAGCAGTGGACTGGGTTGGAGCGTCGAAAATGGGGATTGAGCCGATGATTTCCGTATACATGCAGGAGGCGGTAAAGATATTTGGTAAGCCGCGAATAAGACTTACAGGGAATGGGGAGTTATACAAGTTCTGGGCAAACACCCCGAGAATAGCAAGCTGGGCGTCCCACAACATACTAGATTATTATACTTTTGGTTACCCAGTTTACTATCTCTTGAGTGAGTCTGATCCCAGATTCCCAGCCAAACCTGCTACATCAGAGATATTAACAATGTTTCGTCCCAAACTTAAATTTATGAGGGAGATATTCTTCAAGGAGCCTGGTCAACTACCTTCTGTTTTCCATCAGGCTTTAAATAAACTTTTCTTATTATGGCAATAAAATGGCCGTTTTGCTACAGATTGTTTTGTTTTAATCGGAGGAGATGATGTCTTTAAAAATTTTCATCAGTGACATTCATCTCTCAGATACCACTACAGGTGTCCACAATATCTCATTAGAGACGTTGGAAGGCTTCTGGAATGATATTAAGAGCGATGTTGAAAATGCAAATGGTACAAAAGAGCTTATTGTACTCGGTGACTTTATAGATGTAATTCGTTCAACGAAATGGAACGGGGACATACAGCCATGGAATAAAATAGATGATATAAAAAATGTAGTGGATGGTATCGTAAAAGATATATATAAAAAGAATGCACAGGTTTTTGATAGATTTAAAGGTTTTGTAGAAGCGGGACTCAGTATTACCTATATAATGGGTAATCATGACCGTCTGATTAATAGTGACGGTTATGATGATATCAGGAAGTACATACAGGAAAAATTGGGGCTTATACCTACGGGACAAAAATTCCCATGGAAATACAGTGTTGATGGACTTCCCATTTATGCAGTGCATGGTAATGATTTTGATATATACAATAAAACAGAAAACAGTTCGTTGCCTATAGGTGATGCTATTGTTACACTTTTAATCAATCAATATCCTGAAGAAGTAAAAAAGGCATTGGAGGAAAAGAATGCACCGAATGTTGCTAAGGTATATAAATCTCTTCAAGAGATAGATAATCTAAGGCCGTCCACCGTCACACCGTACTGGATTGACTATGTGAAGAAATCCTTACAACCCGATGACCAGAGTTTATTGGTAGATACATGGAATAATCTTTCTGAGAAGTTTTTTGATAATGGGTTTGTCAAAGACTGGTTTCAAAAAAATGACTATTGGAGTTTTCTTCCTGACGACGCCGACAAGCTTGAAATTGCATTCAGGCATTTTACTGACACCAAATTAGGGCGGGCATACGAAAAATTTTTAGAAATAAAAAAGGATTTTATAAAGGAGACAGACCAGAATGCAGTGGCGGCATTAAAATTGATTAACAGCAATAAATGCGACTATGTCTTGTTTGGTCATACACATGAGAGCGCCGTTCATTTACTGGATGTGGAAGGAGGAAAGGAGAAATACTATATAAATACCGGCACATGGAGAAATAGAGTTGTGCCTGGTGGATACAAGAGGAAGGGTATTGTCTTTGGACATCAGGAGTCTATTGACTACGTTATGTTTAAAATTGATGATTCTGAAATAAAGGAATTTCAATTGTGGAATGGTACCCTACATGATAACGTGTGAAAACTAAAAAGTTATCAAAAGATAGTTCTTGTGGCAGTTTTTTTCTGCAATCCTTGAATTTGATTTTAAGATTTCTAATTTTGTATTTAGATAAGTAATCTTTCTTAATGGGGAGCAGTATATTGACTGTTAAATTTGAAATTCAACAATTTTTCTGTGTGGTTCTCTGTAGATAACTTTTGACAATACTCTCCTTTAACTGGAAGGATAACAAGTATGAAAAGTTTATCGCTATCTTCTCTACCCATTAGTATCTTGCTGCTAAGTTTAATCTTTATAAATTCAACAGAAATTCTAGCTGAAGATACAGAAACAACTGAGCTAGTTGCGCCCTCCTCAAATGATAGCAGAGAAAATGTGTCTAATGTAAAAACTGAGATAATAGAAGCTCACGCAATGGAAGCCATTTGGTTTGGATTTGATGAAGAAGTAGCCATTGCCACAAGACACGAAACTCCGATCAGCAAGGCACCGAGCATCGTTACCGTAATTACTGCTGAAGAGATTAAGAATTTGGGATACCGCACCTTCGCTGAAGTCTTGAGGATTGTACCCGGATTCGAAATTTTAAAAGAAGGCGATTTTGGTGCTACAAACCCTGTCGTACGGGGTATTTCAAGTTCACGTAAAACAAGGGTAATGTTAAATGGGCATGTTGTAAATAATCCTATACAGGGTTCGGCTTTTCTTAGTTTTGACGATTTCCCAGTGGAAAATATAAAAAGGATAGAGATTATACGAGGCCCCGGTTCTGCCATATACGGTGAAAATGCATTTGCTGCCGTTATTAATATTATTACATTTGATGCAAAGGATATTGATGGTGTAAAGGTCAGCAGTGGTTATGGCAGCTTTGACACTTATGATGAAAACATTGTATTTGGCAAGGCGTACAAAGATGTGAATGTGTCTGGAATGGTTCGCTACAGGCAGACTGAAGGTTTTAATGGCATAGTTGAAAGCGATAGCCAAACAAATATAGATAACAACCTTTCTCTTTTCGGTGTTCCCCCCGCTTCACTGTCGCCGGGAACAGTACATGACGGCAGGCAGGAGTATGACCTGAATCTTAAAACGACTTACAAGGATTTTTACTTTGAGGGACTATATATTAATAAAAATCAAGGACCTTTTATCGGACCACAATATTCTTTAAATGACGAGTCATTTATAGAAAGTAATTATGTCTTTGTTGAAACAGGGTATAAAAAGACCTTTGATGAAAAATTTACTTTAAAACCACGTGTCTATTACGACCAGTTTGATAATAACTTTTTCATTGAATCAATGCCAGAGGGTACAACAACAGGTATGGATTTAATAGACACGAACGGGGATGGCATACCTGATACTCCTGTGCCAGTAATACATCCTGACGGACTTATTGGCAACGGAAAGGTTATCGAAAAGGTCGTTGGCACAGAAATTCCATTTGATTATGAATTGTTTGATGGAAATATGTTTACACTTGGACTGGAATTTCGCCTGATCAATCAGACCAATGTCCATTATTCAAGCAACTTTGATCCAATTACGTTGAAACCATTAGATTCAATACAGGACTTTTCAGATACGTATCCTTTCATAGAAGAAACCACACGGAGAATATGGTCAGTTTATTTACAGGATACGTGGGATATTACAAAAACCATAAACTTCACATTAGGAGCAAGGTATGACCAATATAATGATTTTGGTGGTAATATGAGTCCACGGGCAGGCTTAACGTGGGCATTTATGAAGGATGCATCTTTGAAATTCCTTTATGGAGAGGCTTTTCATGCCCCCAGCTTCTTGGAGATGTTTACTGCCAATCAGCCAGCCATTAAAGGGAATCCAGATTTGGATCCAGAAACTATTAGAACCTATGAAGTCGGATTAAATTACAAGTTTAACAAATACGTTACAAGCAGTATTAATTATTTCAATAATGACATAAAGGACCTTATTGGCTTGAGTATGATAGACCCTATACAAAATACTATATCTTACGACAACATTGGAGATGCACGTGTTCAGGGCATAGAGATGGAGACCAAAGTGAATATCAGCAACGGGAATTATATCTTTATGAATTATACATTCCAGAATCCGGAAGATGATGATGGAAACGACCTCCCATCTGTTGCGGAACACTATGGTAATTTTGGTGCGAACATACACTGCTGGAAGTATATAAATACAAACCTGAGCACATTTTTTAGCGGAAGGCGTTCAAGGAGGGAAGATGACTCCAGGGATGACCTGCCGTCTTATGCATTGCTTAATCTTTCTGTTATTGGAAAGGAATTTTTTAAGACGATGGAGGTGCAGGGGACGGTGTATAACTTACTTGACAAGGATTATAGCGATCCAGGACCTGTTTCTATAGCAGAAGATTTACCTAGACCAGAAAGGACATTTTTTGTTGGATTGAGTTATAGGTTTTAACAAGGGCGAGATGTGATTATAAATGCAGTTGATTTCGCCTTAACTTATACACAAATAAATTAGGCCTTCAGCGACTTCACAAATTACACCAATCCCCTCCATTGATGGGAGGGGATTGGGGAGGGTTGGTCAGCCATTTTCCTCCACCCCCACCTAACCTCCCCATAAAGGGTGGAAGAACTTATTGTTTGAAAATCCTTAACATTAAATTAGGCTGTCTTCGGCAGCGGCTTTTTTGAATAGATTGCTTCGCTAACGCTTGCACTGACAGACATTGATGATGTCATTGCGAGGAGTGAAACGACGAAGCAATCTTTACCCTGATTTAATTTCAGCACAAGCTTTGAAATTCTTTAACGTCAAGTTAGGGGAATTTTCTTTTAAATGATTAATAAAACAATTATATTAATTCTATAAGCTGAAATCTAACTTTACATATCCCTAACCCGAACTAATCGGGAGAGTGCCAAAAGTTTGGCATTGCTAAAACTTGATTCAAAGCCTTATAGATAGCGGAATTTGAGTTATTGTAAAAAATATTTCTGCCTTAAGCGAAAAAACTATTTTATTAAGATACTAAGGTTGTACTGCACTGTACTTGAAGCACTATTAATAGATTAACCCATGCTTTTCATGTCTACAAGGTAGGGTATATAGACTTTTATATATTCACTTATAAAATTATTGAATTTTAGTACAGGGCTAAAATAGTAAAAAAGACAAAGATATGACAGGTCGGAGGGTTAACTGATAGAAAATAAAGTGATACGTAATATAATAAAAAACAAGCATTATTCAGCATGATGCAAAAACACCACAAATTTTATAGTTTTCTAATCTTCAGTATATTCTGGCTGATATTCAATTTTCTTATCCAGATTTCATTCCAAATCCCCTTTGCAATTGCCGGTGAAAAGTTAGTCACCATTGTCCGAAGTCAACAAATATCAGCCTATAATGAAGTAATCAAAGGTTTCGAAGAAAGATGTAAAGGGGAAAATATTTCCATAAAAGCAATCTATGATTTGAAAGGAGATGTAGAAGAAGGCAAAAGAATCGTTCAGAACATCAAGATTAATAAACTTCAAACTAATCTTATCTTAGCCGTAGGTGTACTTGCTACGACATTGGTTAAAGAACAATTCCCCGATATTCCTATTATATTTTGCATGGTTATTAATCACGAACGATTCAATTTCCAGGGAGTCAATATTACAGGCATTTCTTGTGAGGCATCTGTAGAAGATCAATTTACCATTCTAAAAGAAGTTCTCGGCGTACATAAAAATGTAGGAGTCATTTATGATCCGATAAAAACCGGGAAAATTATCTCGGAAGCAATCCTTATTGCAAAAAAGCTTGAATTCAATCTCATCCAAACAGAAATCACTTCGGAAAAAGAAGTCACATCTGCAATAAAAAATATTATCAGTAAAATAGATGCCTTATGGATAGTACCTGATGGTACGGTAATTACAAAAGAAACAATAGACGGCATAATTAAATTAACCCAAAAACATCGCCTACCAACATTCTGTACCTCACCCGCAATTGTTAAAGCAGGAGCACTTGTTTCAATTTCGCCAGATTATACATACATGGGTATTCAGGCAGCACAATTAGCCCAAACATTGTTAAGCAGTCAAGCAATTACTTCTTTAGGTGTTAAACAACCAGATAGATTAAAGTTAACCATAAACACCCAAACGGCAGAAATAATCGGGGTAAATTTATCATCCATTAAATCGCGTCCTGAGGTGGTTTTATATCCATGATTAGCATCCGTACAAAACTTATACTTTTCATGTGCTTGCTGATAATGATTATAGATGCACTTAGTTGCCTCTTTTTGTTTGTCCATGTGAAAAGAGAGCAAGAGGATGCATTCAAGAAATTAGGTATGTCCATTGTTACAATCCTTGCTGAGGACAATGAGGTCAAACTCGCGTTGAGTCATGCACAACCCGCATTCTTGGATGCTCCTATTAAAAGGATAATGACATTCGATAGAAACGATGAAAGAGGATATTGGCGCATATCAAGTCCTCAGGAGGTAATAGTCGAAGAAAAGGCTTCGTGGCTTAACATTGATATAAAAGAAATTCCTGTCGTAAAAGAATTCAAAAACACAGATGTGCCCTATACCAAACGAAGGTGGACAAGTGGCGGTATTAATGCTTTAGAACCATCCCAGAATCCAGATTTAATACTTATTAATCGTATGATTTCTGAGGGAAATGAGTTTTATGATTTTTCAGTGCCTGTCTATGAAAGGCAGATCTTTTCAGAGGAGGCGTTTGCCACTGAGATTTTAAATGAAGACAAGATTGCCGCAGAGGCAAAACAACGGATGTTGGGATATGTGCAACTCGGTTTATCCACGCATAAATTAAATAAGAAGATTCATGATTTTGTTTTACACAATATTTTACCAATGAGTTTAAGTATTATCCTAGGCGGCCTATGCATTGCCTTCTTTCTTACCAGGTACATTGTTTTGCCATTGCGACGTATGGCAAGCATTACGCTTGATATTGCCAGAGGAAATCTAACTCATACCATAGTTGTCCGTTCAAAAGACGAGATTGGACAGCTATCTGCTAATTTTAACCAGATGACAAAATCACTTGAAAAATCTTATACAGAATTAAAACAAGAAGTCGCCGAGCATAAGCAAACAGAAAAATTACTGCAGTATCGGGTAAAAATAGAAGAGCTTGTGGCGGGCATATCCGCAAATTTCATTAATCTTGCGCCACACGAGGTTGACGCTGGAATAAACCGCGCACTGAAGGCAATCGGTGAATTTACCAATGTTGACCGGAGTTATGTCTTTTTATATTCTGACAATGAAAAGAAGAATATGGACAATACTCATGAATGGTGCGCAGAAGGGATTGCGCCACAAATTGAAAACCTTAAAGGTTTGCCTGTTGACAATTTTCCGTGGGCATTGAAGGAACTGCTGCAATTTGAAAGTATTCATGTTCCACGTGTGGCTGATATGCCAGATATTGCACTGGCTGAAAAAGAACTGCAGGAATCACAGGGAGTTCAGTCGTTTGTGATTGTTCCCATGATATATGGTGGGTCTCTTTGTGGATTTCTGGGATTAGACTCAGTTCGAGTGGAAAAAACATGGACTGAAGAAGACATAGCAATGCTTAAAATGGTTGGAGAAATATTCGTAAATACATTAGAGAGAAAACGGGCTGAGGAGCGGGTTAAACACCATGTTAAGCGCCTTACTACCCTCCATACGATAGATAAGGCTATTATTGGCAGCCTGGATCTGCAGGTTATCTTAAGAGTCTTGCTTGAACAGGTAACGACGCAATTGGGCGTAGATGCCGCTAATGTATTGTTGCTTAATAGACATACACAAAAACTAGAATGCGCAGCCACGCTTGGTTTTCGCTCTAATGCTGCAATCTCATTGTATGTGTGTCTGAAAGAAAACTACGCCCGTCGCACTATGCTTGAACGCCGTATTGTTTACATCTCCAATCTCTCCGAAACTGATGCTCCTTGCGTCAAACTTTTAGAAGGCGAAGAATTTGTTGTTTATTACGGCATTCCACTCATTGCTAAAGGAGAGGTAAAGGGCGTACTGGAGATATTCAACCGTACTCATCTCAATCCCGATCGGGGTTGGTTTGGTTTTCTTGAAACCATGGGGGCCATGGCAGCCATGGCAATAGATAATACATCCCTGTTCGAAGGTACGCAACGCTCGCATGCGGAACTGACTCTTGCCTATGATACCACTATTGAAGGCTGGTCTCGCGCTCTTGATATGCGTAACAAAGAGACCAAAGAACATTCCCATCGTGTTACTGAGATGACCCTGAAATTAGCCCCGGCTCTCGGTATTAAGGAAGATGAACTGGTACACATTAGACGAGGCGCACTACTGCACGATATTGGTAAGATGGGTATTCCAGACACTATTCTACTCAAACCTGGTAAACTTACCGAAGAGGAGTGGCAGATTATGCGCATGCACCCTGTGTATGCCTATCAGTTGCTTTCACCCATAATATATCTACACAAAGCACTGGATATTCCTTATTGCCACCACGAAAATTGGGATGGCAGCGGTTATCCGAAGGGTCTTAGCGGAGAGCAAATTCCACTGGCTGCACGCATTTTTTCAGTGGTGGATGTATGGGATGCGCTGCTCTCCGATCGGCCGTATCGCAGTGCTTTAACAGAAGATAAAACCATCGAACATATACAGTTAAATACTGGCAAACAATTCGACCCAACGATAGTAAAAACATTTTTTAGAATATACCAATAAGAAATATCTGATGGTTTAGTAAAAAGTAAATTGGTAACTCATTCATCAATTATAACGGCATAGAAAATTGTAAAACTATACCCCTCTCTCAGCGAAAAAAATTATGGAGGGAATTTATATAAATTTGGTAATACAGGCAATATCTCGTAAAAGAAGTTTTGTATTA
>MHXP01000028.1 GCA_001824485.1 Planctomycetes bacterium GWA2_39_15
TGATAGAAAAACAGGGTGCATTTGTTACCTTGAAAACACACGGACAACTCCGCGGTTGTATTGGCCGCTTTACCTCAAATGTTCCGCTTTATGAGTTAGTTTCCGAAATGGCTATCTCCTCGGCAACAGAAGACCCTCGATTCGCGTTCAATCGTATAAAACCTTCCGAACTGAATCAACTAGAAATTGAAATATCGGTGTTATCACCGTTAAAACCAATAAAAAATCCTCTTGATTTTGAACTTGGAAAGCATGGTATATATGTAAAAAAGGGCCCTTATACTGGATGTTTCTTGCCTCAGGTGGCTACAGAAACTGGTTGGAGTAAGGAAGAATTCCTGTCTTATTGCTGTTCGAGTAAAGCTGGTTTACCAGGCGACTCTTGGAAACACGGGGAACTGGAGATATACATCTTCACGGCAGAAATTATTGAAGAAAAATCATAGCCATAATATCTGTTGACTGTTAAACCACTACCTTTTTCTATCAAAATAACGTCCCACGTAAAAAATCATACCGCCAATAAACAAAAAAAGAACTTCCGTTTTCATAGAGTCCTTTGCAATTCCAAAATAAAGGGCATCTAACACGAGAATAATTCCAATAATCTGCAATATCCTGCCAATACTCATTTATGTTTCTCACTATAATTCATTTTTTCTGCAAGTTCTATCGCCTTCAACAAGCCTTTAGCCTTATTCAACGTTTCTTCATATTCTCTTTCTGGAACTGAATCTGCAACAATCCCTGCACCTGCTTGAATATAAGCATCATTACCCTTTAGTATAATAGTCCGAATAGTAATACAGGTATTCATATTACCGAAAAAATCAAAATATCCAACTGCCCCTCCATATGGACCTCTCTTAGTAGGTTCAATTTCATCAATAATCTCCATCGCCCTTATTTTGGGCGCTCCAGATAGTGTGCCTGCCGGTAGGCATGCCTTAAGGGAATCAAATGCAGTTTTGCCATTTTGCAATTCACCACATACACTGGAGGTTATATGCATCACGTGTGAATATTTTTCAATCACCATCTTTTCGTCAATACGCACACTGCCGTAACGTGACACCCTTCCTACATCATTTCTTCCTAAATCTAAAAGCATAATATGTTCTGCACGCTCTTTGGGATCGGCTATCAATTCCCGCACAAGCAGATCGTCTTCAGTGTTGTCCTTTCCTCTTTTCCTTGTACCTGCAATTGGTCTAACAACAATATTCTTCCCTTCAACCTTCACCATAACTTCAGGAGAAGATCCAATAAGCTTCAAATTTCCCAATTTCAAATAAAACATGTATGGAGATGGATTGATAACTCGCAATATACGATAAATGTTAAATGGATCTGCCTGTGTCTGCGTCTTTAAGCGTTGGGAAATTACAACCTGAAATATATCCCCTGCACGAATATATTCTTTGCACCGACCCACAGCCTTAAGAAAATCCGCCTTTTCGAAGTTAGACGAAAATGGAATATTTACTTCTCCATTATTCGTCAGAATGTCATCGCTCAAAGACATTACAGGCGTTCGTAGTTTTTCAATGATATTATCAATTTTACGGACTGCATCAGCATACACATTTTCTAAAGTATCGTTACCAATTTTTGCTGTACAAACAACTTTGATGGTTTTTGTCAAATGATCGAATATAACCACTGAATCATAAAACATCACCCGAATATCTGGAAGCAACAAGTCGTCCTTAGGAATATTGGGTAATTGTTCAAAATATCGTATCGTGTCATATCCAATATATCCAACCACACAACAAAAAAAATCAGGCAGTCCATTCATATGAACTGGAATGAATGTCTTCATCTCTCTGTTTAGAATCTCTAAAGGATCCTCTGCATGCAATACCTCTTTCTTTTTATCTCCACGTATTATTTCAATACGTTTTCCGCAAGAGGTAAATTCAATAAACGGATTAGCGCCAAGGATGGAGTATCTGGAAATCTTTTCACCACCTGCTGCACTTTCAAGCAAAAAGGCATATTCTGTATCAGAAATCTTTTGAAAAGCGGAAACGGGTGTGAGTGTATCCGCAAACAATTGACGGTAAACAGGTATAATATTACCCTTTTGGGCTAATTGTTTAAACTCTTCAAAAGCAGGGTAATAACGTTTATGAAATTCCATTTTCATCTAAAAACCTAAAACAACCCTTAAAAATATGGAAATTAAAATTTGTATTCTACCAAAAAAAATGGGTGTTGCACAGGCAACACCCATTTAATCACATAAAACCTTCTACTGATTAAACAACCATTACAACATTATTAGAACGTAACGGTAGTTTGTAAATATCCCCAACTGGTATCAATATCATCTATGTTATTCTCAATCCAGTCACCAGCACCAAACCAGGAATATCCAGCAAGGATACCCACGTTTTTATACAGTTGATAACTTACCGTTAAATCCACTTCCTGCGCCAGCTCATCATCACTGGTATTATAAGCCGAATCGCCACTAGCATCCAGCGGACGAGGTGTAGCAAGAGTAGCATTCGCAAGATACCAACCATCGCCTTCCTCAGCTAACAGGTAATAATGATAATCAACCTGTACAGTCAGCTTGCTGGTTGGTGAAACCTTTATGTTTGTCCTGAAATCATGCAAATTCTGCCAGGAAATTAAATCTATAAAACCATAGTTGCCCTGCCAGTGATTTGTTGGGTAGAGGTTATCGAATGTGTTATGCTCACCATCTGATGCATCATCATCACCTGACGCATAATCATATTCGAAACCAATACGTGGCTTCCACGATGCCTCTTTAAAAGTATAACCTACCCTGCCTGCAAATGCCCAAGCCTCTTGGTCCAGAGTGCCATAATCACCAAACTGTCCATGGGATTCTAGTGTGTAATCCACAGCATCAAGGTTTGGTAATTTACCGTCAATCCTTGCGCCGATGTCATGAATCACAACGCCAGGATTGTTGTTTGGACTACCATTGGCATCGTTCGGCACACCATATCCCGTTCCTGCGAGCGTTGCATTACCAGCAGAACCATCCTGATCGTTCTTTTGAATATACATAAGTTCTAGCAAGGCGCCAGGTACTAGCTTTTTAAATGCTAACTGAGCGGCATACATGTTTTCATCGGAATTGTCGCTAGTATCTACAGCATAGTAACCATCTTCATCTACCTTCGTAGCAATTACCTCAGCATGGATAGTATCGGTATCCCATAGGAACCTACCGCCATCAAACACACGACCATAGTTTGACCATACAAAGTTACCAATTACCCTGTGATCACCCCATACGATTTCCTGACGACCAACCCTTACTGTCAATGGCAGGTCAAAGAGCTTCTTTAAATCAAAATATCCCTGATGAAGATCAAATATGCTGTTTTCAACACCAGCATTTGCAAAGCCAACAGTCGTTCCTTCAGCGCCAAATACCCTTGCGTCTTGTAGCTGGATGAAAACCCTTAAGTGCTCATTGACGTCAGCATCCGCCCATATCCTTGTCTGGTTCATAACATAATCGTCATCAATGGACGCAGCGGCGTTAGTTGCTGGGTTTGCCTGGTTAGGCGGTCTTGCTGCACCTCCTAACGTAGCATTGTTTGTCGGCGTTTGATAAAAACCATTGGCATATTCAGCCCTTGTTCTGATCTGGCCACCCAGTTTCACCTTCTTGGCAAATTCGGAATATACATTCCCTGCAATATCCTCAGCCTTTAGTGTCTGTTCTGCCTGATTTGCCGTCTTCATCTCTTCTTTTAATGTACTAACCTCGTTCTTTAATGCCTCCACATCTTCCTTTGTATCCGAAGATGCCGATACCACTTTTTCCTGCTTAACAGACTCAATCTGCTCTGTCAAACTTGAAATAGAGGACTTTAAGGCATTCAACTCCTTTTCCATATCTTCAACTGACTTGGCTTCTGCCCCGAAAGACTGGGTGCAGGTAGCCACGCAGAAGACGGCAGTTGCAAAACCACCTATACATGTCTTCCACAAAGCATTCTTCATCATAACTTTCCTCCCATTAATTAAAGACTAAATTGGACCCCAACTTAAAGTAAGAAACAAACTAAGGAAAACATTACAAAATCAAATAAAGTAACCGGCCTCCTTTCTCCTCCTCACGTGTTATTTTACGATTTTACCTTTTCAATTTGTTTTAACTAAAGAACATAATCTGGCGAGGGCATTTTAGTAGAAAAATCGAATTTGTCAAGCAAAATTTTATTTCTCTCACTTTTTCTCCTTTTCTCCTTTCGGTCTTTAAAATAATAACTATAATACAATAATATCGACCAACAATAATTAAAGAAAACTAAGTCCGGTAAAAAATATTATCAACCTCAAAGATTTCTACATCTTTAATACACAATGCTTAACCTTACACTTAATTCTCCTGAACATTATAGCTTGTATAATGACAAATTCTATTCCAAAAGCACAAATCATCACCGAATACAACATTAGTGCTTAATTCATTGGCGTTTAGAATAAAATGTTTATATACAAAATACCTTTTTAGAAGTACCGATAGAACGAATTGTTATTTCACTTGTGAAATATTTTTTACAAATTGTATCTTAATCCTGTTCGAATAATACTAACAAAGCATCACAAACAATTTTCACAACAAAATTTATGAAAATTTATTATTACTAATTGATTTATTTATACTAAGTTTATTAGTTGGTATTTATTGTGGTTCTTCAGGAAATTGTGTGGAAGCATTTTATAATGTAAACTCCTCCCCCTTGATAGAGGGAGGGAAGGGTGGGGATGTTTAAGAGTAGAGTAACGATTATCAACGTATAGCTAAAATGCTTAGAAAGAGAGTTACTGATGCTGAGAGGAAATTATGGAGATATCTGAGAGCAAGACAAATTAGAGGGTTTTAAATTTTTTGGGGATTTTGTTTGTTATGAAAAAAGAATATTCGTAGAAGTTGACGGTGGTCTGCGTTGTGTAGAAAGAGATGGTAATAGGGACTGGTGGTTTGAAGTACAAGGCTTTAAAGTTTTGAGATTTTGGAATAATGAGGTTTTGAATAATAGGCAAGGGGGGTTGGAAATGATAAGAGAGTATTATCTGTCACAGCTCTCCCCTAACCCCTCCCATCAAGGGAGGGGAAGCCAATTGGCGTACCCACAGAAAAAGCTGACGAACCATTTATGTTTTTTAATTTTTTATTGACCTCAAGAAGACATGGTTTTATAATGTCAAAATCAATGTATAGCTTATAATACTTAAACACTGGGCATGTTAAGCAGAATAGGGTAATTATGGACAAAAATTTTAAACCGAAAATCATGCATTTCCATATATATCGAAAGGCACTAGTAGTTGCTATCGTAATAGCAACAATAGCTGGGGGTATATATGGCGGTAAAGAATTAAGCTGGAAACAAATTGCCGCTGATGAAGTAGCCGTAATTGTAAATAATCTTACTGGCGGGATAAAGTTGGTCAACCGAGCTGGTGCAGTTCTTTACTATCCTTTTATTCAAGATATTTACATATTAGACAAACGCGAACAAGTCTTAAAAATGACATCTGCTGAAATAGACGAAAAACATCCCCAGGGCAATCCCCTTATTGTAAAATCCATTGACGGCGGTGATGTTGTATTGGATTTACAAATCCAATTCAGGTTAAATCCTGATTTTGCCGTACACGTTGTTCAAAACACTGGTGTTGGTGAAATTTTTAAACAAAAATGGATATACGATTACGCTCGTACTATTTGTTATTATTGCTATGGAGAACTAACTCTGGGGGAATTCCCAGTCTCATCTCTGCGTGATATTAAGGCACAAAAGGCAAGAGAAGAAATCAACAAAATGTTAGACCCTCACGGCTTTTTTATCACATCAATAAACCTTTCCGATTATCGTTATTACCGCGAATATGCCGAGAAGATCCAAGAACGCAGGCTAGCTGATAAAGAGGTCGAGGAACAGAAAACAAGGGCATCCGCAGCGAGGGAAAACCAGCGAAAAGTTGTAATGGAGGAAACGAAAAAATTAGAAGTTGAAGTTGCGCGGTTTAGAGGTGACTGTGATAAGCGTATTATGGATGCAAGAGGTTCTGCTGAAGCAAAAAAACAAGACGCTGAGGCATATCTAATTCGCGCAAGATATGACGCTGACGCCGAATTCGAAAGACTCGCAAAAGAGGCAGAAGCAGTTCTCGCAACAGTAAAGACAGAAGCTGAAGGTATTAAACTTTTACGCAATGCTTTAGAAGGAGAAGGAGGACGCAACCTTGTTAGACTCGAATATGCAAAACGTCTGAAACAGGCCATTATACGAAGCACGCCTATTATCAGGCAGGGAGTTGAGACACCTCAAAGTATACAGCGGTTTAAGTATATTGAAGATGCACCAAAGATTGATTATATGTTCCCGGAACCGCCAGATGCTGCATTGGTCAGTCCGCTAAAGCCCGGGCCTGATAAATCACCGTAAAATTAGTATTGAATGTATGAACTCGAAAAAATAAATTTGGGAAGAGGCGAAAATGCACTTAGGAAAATTTACTGCTAAATACATCATTCCTATCGGAATTTTTATTTTTATTACTATGTTTATTATCACTATAAAATTCTTTGTAATAAAGGTGAGTGTTGACCAAGTAGGCGTGAGAACACGCATTTGGAGCGTAAACAGAGGTATCATACAAAAGGATTACGGTCCTGGCTGGCACAGGGCAATTACCGCCATAGACCAATGGGATCTTTATGACAGCACTGTACAAACACTTGAACTTGCAAAAGAGCCGTCTCGTATGGGACACGATGAGCGTAAGGAAGCGGCTATAAGAACAGCAGATGACTATGATGTCTCCGTGGACATGATTGTCAAATACCAAATTAAAAAGGGAGAAGCCTGGAAATTACGCCAAAATATAGGTGTAGGCGACCGCTATAAAATAATCGTTGAGAATGAGACACGCGACATAGCCAGGAGTGTCTTTGGTAGGATGGTGGAAAGAGACCTGTATAACCCAGCCGAAAAGCGGAAAAGGGCCGATGAATGTAAAATACAACTTACCGAAAGACTCGTACCTCGTCACGTAGATATCATTGACGTACTTATTTTGGAAATGAGATTCGATCCGCAACTAGAAAGAAAGATTAAGAATATTAAATTAGCTGAACTTGATAACGTTTTGAATAAGTCTAAAACTCTTGCCGCAGAACAAAGAGGTATTACCCAAACCATTGACGCAGACACAGAAGCGGTTGCTCAAAAGATTACTGGTGATAAAGAAAGATCAATTACCGTACTCGATGCCGAAACTACAAAAAGAACAATCGAACTCCTTGCAGCAGCCGATAAATATCTGGTCCAGAAAAAGGCAGAAGGTGATCTTTACAAACAACAACGCAAAGCGGAAGGAACCCTTTTAATTAAGCAATCGCAAGCCGAAGGAGAGCGTTTAAGAAGGGAAGCGCTAGCAGGTATGGGCGGAGATATTATCATCGCTATGGAAGCAGCCCGAAACATCAACCTGGCTGATATAAATATCTCAAGCCTTGATTTAAATCTACTCGACGTTGATGATATGGCTACGCGACTTGGCGTATCAGATACAAAGGGGAAGCTTCGCGTAGACCCAAAAACATTTAAACAGATACAAGAGATGCTTAACCAGCCAAAAGGCACTGACACAGCAAAACCTAAATAATTATCTCTCATTTATCATTTTCCGGAGCACAAAAACGGTTCATTTGCACCGCGTATCCTTACACATACTACTTAGAAAAATTCCTTAATTTCATTATCATGTTATAAATTAAACACTTAAAGTTAATGCCACCTAAGGCATGAATTTTGCTCTAAAAGTTTAGAATTGTTAAACCAATTATTATAATTTAATTTTATACAACCTTTACATGATCAACGGCATCTGTTATGAATAATACTAAAAAAACAATAAAACTATCTTATACAATAGTCACAATACTAATAATTATTACCTTTAGTATTGTGACATACAAAAATACCTTGGCATCGGATGAAGCGGTAGACAATGAGTCTAAAAAAACACCTAAATATTCAAAGTTTTTTGATGAAAAAACCAAATGGTGTGATGCTTTGGTAATTACTTGCACTGACTTTCGATTTACAACTGCCACTCAAGAATTTATAAATGACCGATTAGGTTTAAAAGATAATTATGACTATATCTCAATCCCAGGCTCTATACGTAATCTATTAGATCCAAAAACAAGAGACCTTGTTTTAAATACCTTTGGTGTTTCGTTCCGCTTACATCATGTAAAACGTGTCGTTATTCTTGGACATCAGGATTGTACTACAGGTTACGGTGGTTCTAAGAGTTTTTCTGAACCAGCGACTGAATATGAAACAATATGTAAAGATTTAAAAAAAGCCAGAAGATTGATGCGTTTAAGATTCCCTCATTTAAAAGTATATTTATACTATGGCACAGTTTTCTTCACTGAACGCCAGCGCATATATAATTTCAAGCAAATTTTGTAATCATTAAATTTCAGGTATGAAAGTAAAACAAATGAAAAAATATTTTAATATTATATTCATCATTGTATTGTCATATTTCATTTCAACAGGATGTGCCTTTAATAAGACGTCCTCACCCGATTTATTGGTTGATAATCAACAAATAGCCACTCTTTTAAATCCAGAGACATTGAGGTCCGATTGTGATACTTTACTAATTACATGTATTGACTATCGCTTTGCCGTTGCTAACCAAGGCTTAATAAACGAAACATTAAAATTGAAAGACAATTATGATCATATTTCTATCCCCGGCGGTATATACAATCTTGTAACTCCTGAAACGAGAGAACTACTTTTTAGCAAATTCGCCCTATCCGTAAAACTCCATCTAATAAATCGTGTTGTCATTATTAGCCATAAGGACTGCGGTGCGTATGGGGGTTCTGCAACTTTTGGTTCAGAAATAGCAGAGAATGAAACCCTTTGCACAGATTTGAGAACTGCCAGGGCGTTATTAATAGAAAAATATCCCACCCTTGAAGTGAACTTATTTTTAGAATCGTTAGCAAAAGAAGGCGCTGAAGTAAAAGTCCATTTTGAAAAAATACCTTAAATTAGCAAATCATTTTTCTGGTGTTTTTGCACAGCGAAATCCAATTTGCGGACTTTGAGTATACCAGGGTACCCGATAACGCGCAGCACACCTCGCATAATGTCCAAAGTAAAGAAATCCACCACCCCTAATAACCCTTTGTTGGCCTGATTCTGGACCCGTAGGATTCTTTGCAGGAGACATGTAATAATAATTCTGATCATAGTAATCGGCACACCATTCCCATACGTTTCCAGCCATATCGTAGCATCCATACGGGCTTTTACCATTGTCGTACTTTCCAACAGGTGTTGTCTCTCTTAGTCCAGCTTCCTGGGATTCCCAAACAGTACATTTAGTCTTGTCGAATTTATTTCCCCATGGCCATAAACGCCTGTCCGTACCGCGCGCTGCTTTTTCCCATTCAGCTTCTGTAGGCAATCGCTTTCCAGCCCATTTTGCGTATGCAACGGCATCCTCCCATGTAACCCCCACAACTGGTTGATTGGGACGATTAAACCGTGCATCATTCCAGCAACGTGGTATTTGACAACCTGTTTCATCAACAAATTTTTTATACTGTTCATTGGTCACTTCATATTTATCAATATAAAAGGCATCAAGGTAAACATTATGCTCAGGCCCATCAAAAATATTATAAGCCAGCATAAAAGTCCAATTATAGCGCGTATTATCGCCTATAGTAAATTCACCCGCTGGCACCAAGACCATATCTGGATATTTCTCTTCTGCGGCTGACAGCTCTTTTGCTAAATGAATACCCACAAAACACAACAAAAGTAAAATTATGAAATCTTTGTATCTAACCAATTTTAGTATCTCCTTTTTGGTTCAATTTCATACCTAGCAATATCTATTGGTCTATACCCGGATATAATTTCATTGAATGCTCGAATTTCACCTTTTTTAAAAGTCTTGATTGAAAAATCCTGTGTAAATAAAAGCATATTGGAAGCATTGTAAACCCTGATTACAAATGTAGCAATACTTCGGTCTCTATCCGAAAAGTTCTTTACTTCACCTTTAATCTGCGAAGAAGATCCAAACAAAAAGAGATTTACGTTTCGTATATAGAAACCATCACCAATATCTTTAAAACCTTCTTCTGGCGTAGCAACAGGTTCCTTTACCACTACAACTGTTTCCGCTCCTTCTGTAGCCTTTGCGGTCTCTGTACCGACAGGTATTTGCGCTTGCGCTGTTGGCTGTGTTTCGACTGTCACCGTACCAGTAACTACAGGACCTGTTTTTTCCAGTCTCTTAATCCGCGAATCCATCCCCGACAGACTCTTCAATTGCTCATCAAAGGATTTCAATGCAGAGTCCAAAGTGGTTACACGCGTTCTTATACTATCTTCAACAGCAGTGATTCTCTTTTCTTGGTCTCCAATTTTATCTGTCACTGCTTTACTTAAATCTTCAATTGTCTTTTTAACCGGTTCTAAAGGTTTTTGAGTCTCCATTAATTTTTTTTCGAATACAGCAGTTTTTACTTCCTGATCTTCAACTCGTTTTGTTATATCTGATAATAGTTTTTTTAACACATCAAAGGTCTTACCAAAGGAATCTAACATCCCTTTGACTTCTGCAACTGAAGAGGATTTCTCCATAATCTCTACCCTTGAAATAATTGTATTCAACTTTTCTTCTATCCCTTTCGCCGACTTATCAAACTCTTTTAAAGGAATTAAACTGTCATTCACATTTTTTTGCATTGAATTAAACTGCAATCCCAGTGTGTCCAAATTCTTCATCCAGTTCGCAAGGGATTTTTGAAAATCATCCAGTTCTTTCAAAACTTCCTGCCCTCCGCCCTGGTCCTCTGCGCCCTTCGCACCTAAAAGGGCAAAAAACAAAAATACACTTAACAACAATGTAAGTTTACGATTCATTAATTGCACTCCATTCAAAAATGTATGAGTTCTAACTAATTGTGAAGTAGTTTAACAAAAAACTCTAGTCATCGCAAATATTTATCCTCAAAGTAAACCAAAAGGTAGTTATTTCAAAAAAGAAACTGACAAATATAATTTACATAAAATCCTCTCCCCCACATATTGAAAAAACAACTAAAAGAAAGACAACTGAAGGTTTTTGTCTTAATTTTAACTTTTTTAAGGATTAGTTTAAAATTGATTTTAAAACACAAAATTGTTATCATTCATTTTTCATCAATTTATTATTGGCTAAATGATGGCGAGTTGCTTGACTTAATGATTATTTACTTTCGAAAGAGGGCGACATGCAGGTTTTAATTGCAGATGAACTTCCAGATATATGCATTGAAATACTCGAAAAAGCAGGACTCAAAGTATTAAAAAAACCAGGGATCAAAGCAGACGTATTAAAAACCATCATTAACACTTGCGATGGAATTATATTGCGTAGCGGCACAAAAATCACGGCATCTTTACTCGAAAAGGTTGACAAGCTAAAGGCTATTTGCCGTGCAGGTGTTGGAGTTGATAACGTAGATGTATCCGCCGCCACAAAAAAAGGCATAGTAGTCATGAACACACCGGAAGGAAATATTACTTCAACTGCAGAACACACAGTGGCATTGCTTTTTTCTCTTTCGCGTTTCATTCCACAAGCATGTGCATCTGTAAAAGCAGGCAAATGGGAAAGGAAGCAATTTACTGGCATACAAATCGCCGGTAAAACACTCGGTATCGTCGGACTTGGCAGGGTAGGTAGGCAGGTAGCAAAACGCGCCGTAGCCTTAGAAATGAAAGTAATTGGTTACGACCCATTTATCTCTCCAGAAGTTACATCTCAATACAATATCAATGTTGCAAAAAATCTGAAAGAATTACTATCACAAGCTGATTATATTACACTTCACGTCCCTTTTAACAGCGAAACAAAAAATCTTATTACTAAAAAAGATTTTTCAATTATGAAAAAGGGCGCCCGTATAATAAATTGCGCAAGAGGTGGAATTGTTTCCGAAGAAGACCTCTATGCTGCCATAAAAAGCGGCCAGGTTGCTGGGGCGGCCGTTGATGTATTTGAAATTGAACCGCCTGTTGGTAACAAACTACTAGAATTAGATCAAGTCATCGTGACACCTCACTTGGGTGCATCCACAGAAGAGGCGCAATTTGCTGTTGCAGTAGAAGCAGCAGAACAGATGGCAGATGCACTCACAGGAAAAGGATTCAGAAATGCAGTTAACTTACCACCATATAATCCCGAAGAATACACAAAGCTGAAACCTTACATCACACTTGCAGAAAAAATGGGATCGCTTCTCATACAACTTGCTAATGGAGGCGTTCAAACGGTAGATATTATCTATACAGGAGAAATCTGCAAGAAAAACTTTCGCCTTGTTACCGACAGCCTCATTGTCGGATTACTTAAACCAACCCTTGAAGATGGTGTTAACCTGGTCAGCGCGCCGCTTCTACTGGCTGAGCGCGGCATTAAAATTAATGTAACCACTTGCAGTGGAGTTAGTGATTTTACAAGTCTAGTTACGGCAAAAATTCAATCTTCTGCTGGTGAAACGGTACTCTCTGGAACAGTCTTTGGCAAAAACGAACCGAGAATAGTTGAGATTAACGGCTACAGCGTGGAGGCCATACTTGACAAACACATGCTCATCCTCTTTGGTAAGGACAAGCCGGGTTTAATCGGAAATATTGGGTGTGTTCTTGGTAGCAAAAAAATAAACATTGCACACATGACGTTTGGCAGGAAAGAAAGCGGCGGTAATGCCATCACGATTGTAAATGTAGATGCTGCTATACCACAAGAATGTCTTCAGGCGATCGAAAACCTGGATCACATAGATGCGGCTTATTTAGTTCATCTTTAAATCTATAACATAAACAGGTTCGACACAGCTTGTGCTTGCCATATTTATAATTCTAAATAACACGTTCCATCAAACGTAAGGCATTTATACCCGGCAAGCCGGCTAAATACACCTTTTCTACAGCATCGTTTATATTATATTTAACACGCTTAATCGTTACGATCTTTTTGTCCGTATCATAAATAGCGCAAGAAGCCCTCATATCCCAATCGCGGGGTTGCCCAACGCTGCCAACATTTATTATGACCTTATTCACATTATTTAAGTCAAAAACAGACCCTCTGTCCATGTGTTTGTCGCCTTTATTATCCAAAAAGATTGCTAAAGGCACATGGGTATGACCGTAAAAACAAACTGTTGTTTTTAATTTATCAAGACAAAGTTGTGCATCAGTCACTGTTGTAATATAATCAAAAAATTCTGGATGATTCAAAGATGCATGGACAAGGGTAATACCATCTAACTCCTCAACTAACGGTAAGTTTTTCAAGAAATTCATGTAGTCATCGGAAAGTTGCCTTGCTGTCCACAAAACAACAGTACTTGCATCGGCATGAAAATATTCTACTGGAAATTTTCCCACAGTAGCATAATCATGATTACCAGCAACCGTTACACAATTTAATTCCCTCACCAAATCAATACACTTTGCAGGTTCGGCAGCATAACCAACAATATCTCCAATACATAAAACCTTGTCCACGCGCTCCTGCTTTAACTCAGCAACGACCGCTGTCAGGGCATCATAATTACTATGTATATCGCCTATTATACCATATATCAATCATAAGTCCTTTCTAATGCATAAGATACGGCAATTCAACAACACTCCCTTTTCTCGAAAAATTCACACGTAATCAATATAACAAGCAGCAGGTACAAAATGGCATATACTACCAAAAGCAGCATATATCCCAAACTAACAGCTCCAAAATTATTCACAATACTAATGGTACTAAATCCTTCCAGGTTTGGAAAGAATACATAAAAAA
>MHXP01000029.1 GCA_001824485.1 Planctomycetes bacterium GWA2_39_15
AATTGATAAAGGCGTTAAATAAAATCGCCAGCGAAAAGATATAATTTTGAGACAATTAATATGTATTGCAGATACGAAAATAAAGGTTATTGCGAATTGAATAAGAAGGAATGTGTGCCCACATCAAAGGGATGTATTATAAAAAATGCTGATAATATAACTTTAATTAGTAATGTCCTGAGGTCTTCAGCTAAGGATAAAAATAACAATACAATTAGACATAAGGAATAGGATCAATAACTTCAGCCTCTTTAAAAGCTTTTAAACGCAGAAAACAACTGTGACACATACCACAAGCCTTATCCGTATTTTTATAACAGGACCAACTCAGATGGAATGGGGCATTTAAAGAAATGCCCATTTTTACAATCTCTGATTTGCTCTTGCGTATAAGGGGTGTTTCTACCTCGATGTGGGTTGTAGGCTTTGTTCCTACCTTGATAAGTTCATTAAAGGTTTTGTAATATGAAGGCCTGCAATCGGGATAGCCAGGGCTGTCCTGCTCCACGGCTCCGATAAATATCTTCTTTGCCCCAATCACCTCCCCCCAGGAAACGGCAATGGTCAGAAAAAGCGTATTTCTAAACGGGACGTAGGAGGTAGGAATTTCTTTGCTATACAGTTGTGCATCCTGCACGTCCATGCGCATGTCGGTTAAACTCGAACCGCCAATCTTGCTCAGATAATCAATATTTGATATGAGGATTCTATCTTCAGGAATTTTATAAAATAATGCAATATTGCGAAAAGCCTGAAGCTCTCTTGATTCGGTGCGTTGACTATAATTAACGTGTAAGAGTGCAAGGCGGTAATTCTCATTTGCAATAGCCGCGGTTACGCAGCTATCCATACCGCCGCTAACAAGCACAATAGCTAAGTCTTTCATTGGTATTTTAACCTGAACGAGTAGGAAATTTTAGATTTACGATTTGCTTTTTCGGTCTTTAAATCGCAAATCGTACATCGTAAATCGAAGCTATACGCCTCTTGTCAGAGGCTCCCAGATATATTTCTGGAGTTGGAGTTGAAATCGTACATTAAGATTGTCTTCTAAAATCCATTGTACGGCCAATCTCGGTGAAATTGCACCAAAAACAGTACCTATCAATACATTTGTAATCTCGGATAATTTATATTTATCTATCACATTCTTAGTCCACTCATAATCTTTCCTGGAATTTAAGACAAATTTTACTTCATCCGATCGGGTCATATAGTTGATATTTTCCCACAGTATTTCATGACTCATATTACTGTCGGGACATTTTATATCCATAATTTTAATTGCTTTTTGAGGTATTTTTCTAATATCAAGACTTCCATTTGTCTCAACTAATACATTGTAATTTTTATTTAATAGTTCATTAATTAGTATCGGCGTGTCTTTATTTAAAAGGGGTTCACCGCCAGTTATACACACTAATTTTGTATTAAATCCTGAAATACTCTCAAGAATAGAATTAATTGACATTTCTACGCCATCTTCATAAGCGTAGGTAGTATCGCAGTAACCACAGCGTAAATTACAACCCGTTAGACGTATGAAAATGCATGGCATGCCGACGTAGGACGTTTCTCCCTGAATACTCTTAAATATTTCGTTTATTTTCACAGGACAACACCTTGAATCCCCGAATACCATATTAAAGAATATCATTAAACATCAATTTGCAAAGTAACACAATATATCACAAGTATTGTATAAAGTGATATAATTCAATTTTATATGAAATATTTATTGAATACTATAAATAATTTGGTAAATTGTGATTATTACAGATCAAGTTAGATTGCGCAAATATCTCCAATAACAAAAAGATGCATTTTGAAAAATAGAAAGTGAGGGATTATGTCAGCAATACTTAAAGATGATATATTAAGCAGGAAAAGTAGGGAAATTAGCGGCAAAGATAAAGTTAATAAAATAATGAACACGATAGTTGAACCCCTTGTGAAGTCTGATTTGACAAAACAGGAACATAAGGAAGTAAAGTCAACAGCAGAAACTACGAAAACTGCAGAAGATACTGTAAAGCAGAATATTTTTAGTAGTGAAATATTAATTGAAGGTGAATGTGCAACCGACCTTGATGAGATAAGAAACAGGCTTAAAAAAGAATTGAAACCAACAGGCGAAATTGAATCAATCATTGTAGATCGTATCATTTCCAGCATTTGGCGGCTGAAACGTTGTTTGAAAATTGAAAGTCAAATTTTAGAATATGAATCATCTTGTATTCAAGAGTATGAACAAGGCTTTTTCAGAGTAAGAAAAAGGACAGACAAGGAAATGAGACAGTTAAAAGCTTTAAAAATAATTGATGTTAAAAACCATCTTGAGGAATTATCTAAATACGAAACAGCCCTGGAAGGACAAATATATAAAGCATTGAGTGAATTAGAAAATATCAAGCAAGGAGGAACTAAACAAGTAAAATCCGTAGCAAAGAGAATAAAATAAAACCTAAATTCTGCAATGGGACGCAAATGAACGCTGATAAATTCAGATAAAATCAATACTTACTTATTTTATATATTTCACTAATTTTGAGAAAATTGACATATTGTAACATAATATATATTATCAGACGTTATATAATATTTGGTAATTTTGTCAAAAGGAATTTGTAAAAATTCTTATGCCCCCCTAACGATTGCAAGCCGAATTGTTATAGCTCCTTCTTTTAAATATTTCTTTTCAATCAAAGTTAAAGAATACTATTGACAATATAAATTGTGTCTGCTAACATATTTTACTTTATTATAAGTTACGATGATTATACACATGTTTTTCATTTAAGCGGCTTATTAAAAGGAGGATAATTTGAACGTTGAAGAAATTGAAAAAGGTGTAACCGCTATAGTTGCGGAGGTTACCGAATTGGATGAAAAGGAAATATGGGATAAAAGAGATGCAAATTTCTTCAAGGATCTTGAGATTGACTCTCTTTTAGCCTTAGAGATTCTTGCACTTATTGAAAAGAAATTTAAAGTGCAAATCCCTGAAGAAAAACTTGTTGATATTACATCGTTGCGCGCTACAATTGATTTAACTAAATCTGTATTAGCAGACAGCGGAAAACTCTCATCTTAAACTAGGTGTGTCAAGTCATAAACAGCTTACCCCCCCCCTTTATCTCCTCTTGCATCTACATGTTTTTTGCTCGAAGGCAGGAATGCGAGATAAAGGGGGGGGTAAAACTTTTTTATAAAAAATATTTACGTATAATTTTATGGTTAATAATATAAAAGCAAATATCATATGATAACTTTTGAGGAAATCAGAACGCTTCTTCCTCAAAAGTATCCTTTTCTATTTATAGATAAGGTTATAGAGTTTGAAGAAGGCAAAAGGATACTTTGTGTAAAAAACGTTTCCGGAAATGAACCTGTATTTGTTGGACATTTCCCAGATTTCGCCATCATGCCAGGAGTTTTAATAATAGAAGCAATGGCACAAGCCTCTATTATTCTGTTCAGGAAAAGTCTGGCTACCCAATACAGCAAGGAGACGGTTTTTTTACTGGGATCAATTGGAAATGCACGGTTCACAAAACCAGTTTTCCCTGGTGACCGACTCAATATAGAAGTTGTTGTGGAAAAGCTTGTTTCTAAAGGAGCCATTGTTCAGGCAACTGTAAAAGTTGAAGAGAAAACAGCTGCTAAAGCAACCTTAACATTTGGCATCGCAGAAAAGAGTGCTTTGATATAAAATTATGAATAAACGTGTGGTTATAACTGGTGTCGGAATGATCACCCCTATCGGGTCCGGAAAGGACAATTTTTGGAATGCCCTCATTGCAGGGGTGTCGGGTGTAGATAATGTGACATGTATTGACACCTCCGAGTATAAAGTACATAAAGGATGTGAAGTTAAAAATTTTAATTATTCTGACTATATTAAAAATGGTGCTCTTAAAAAAATTGGCAAAGGTTCACAATTTGCTATAGCGGCTGCGAAGTTGGCATTAAGTGATGCCAGACTTGACATTGGTAAGATTGATTTGGAAAGGATCGGAGTTTCTGTGGGAACCACCGCAGGTGAAATACAAATCCTGGAAAAAGTCAATTACATTCGGCATAAAGAAGGCGAAGACAAGGTTGAACCTGATTTATTTTTAATGCACCCTTGTAACAACATTCCAGCAAACATTGCTATTGAATTTGGTTTTAAGGGTCCCAATATAATTATTCCTACCGCTTGTGCTGCAGGTAATTATGCAATTGGGTATGCATACGATCTAATAAAGTTTGGAAGAGTTGATTTGATGGTTTCAGGCGGTTCAGATCCCTTTTCAAAGGTTGCCTATACTGGATTTGCCAGACTTGGCGCCATTGCGCCTGAGATATGTCAGCCTTTCGACAAAAACAGAAAAGGCATGATGGTGGGTGAAGGTGCTGGAATGCTTATTCTTGAATCACATGATCATGCATTAAAAAGGAACGCACATATTTATGCCGAAATAATAGGTTATGGTCTTAGTTGCGATGCATACCATATTACCATTCCGCACCCTGACGGTGAAGGTGTTATATCTGCCATGAAAAAAGCCTTAAAAAGCGCAAATCTGAAGCCTGAAGATGTCCAGTATATAAGTGCACATGGTACTGGCACACCTGCAAATGATAAAGCGGAGACAATCTCTATTAAAAAGGTATTTGGTGATAAACCCAAGTACCTTGCAATTAGTTCAATAAAATCAATGATCGGCCATACAATGGGAGCAGCTAGCGCTATAGAAACCATTACATGTGCCCTATCTGTTCAAAATGATATAATGCCTCCTACGATTAATTACGAAACACCAGACCCGGAATGTGATCTTGATTATGTTCCAAACGTTGCAAGAAAACAAGAAGTAAATATAGCACTAAACAATGCTCATGCATTCGGTGGTAACAATAGTTGTCTGGTTGTAAAAAAATATACAGGTTAAATATTTTGTATTTTAAAGAGTAAATTAATAGTTTAATACAAATGGATAAAACAAGGATCGTTATTACAGGTGTTTCAGTTATATCCTCTATTGGTACAGGCAAGGATGCCTTCTGGAATAATTTAACCAACGGTGTATCAGGTATAAAACCTATCACGCTGTTTGATGTAAGTAAATTTAATAGCAAACAAGCTGGAGAAATCTCCGATTTTGATGCAAAGGTTTATCTCGGACCAAAAGGGATTCGTCATATTGATAGAACTTCCCTTCTTGTATCATCTGGAACGGTTCTTGCCATCAAAGATGCAAACCTTGGAAACAATACATACAGTGAAGATGAATTAGGTATCGTGGTCGGCTCCACCTATGGAAGTATTGACAGTATCAGTTCTTTTGATTTTCAATCATTGCGTGAAGGTCCTAATTATGTAAACCCTATGGACTTTCCCAACACAGTGCTGAATGCCCCAGCAAGCCGTGCCTCTATTTTCTGTAAAGCCACAGGCCTGAGTACTACTATTTCGAATGGTGTAACAAGCAGTATAGATGCCATTATCTATGCATCTGATTTCCTTCGAATGGGTCGGGTAAGGGCTGTAGTTGCTGGAGGTGTGCATGGATTAACCCACGACATATTTTGGGGGGCACATAATTCCAAGATTTTGGCTGGAAGCAAACCAGGAACCCTGGAAATTTGTGCACCATTTGATAAAAGACGAAATGGAATGGTCGTTGGTGAAGCATCGGCATTGGTTATCATGGAAACGTTAGAAGATGCACTCAAGAGAAATGCGCACATATACGCTGAGATAAAGGGATACGGAACTGCTTTTGATCCAAAAATGGCTGTGAGTAAAGACTATCAGATAGAAGGCAACAAAAGAGCCATATTGAATGCAATTAAAGATGCAAACCTGACCCTGCATGACATTTCTTACATATCTGCCAATGCATATTCCGGCGTTTACGGCGATGCTATGGAAACCAGGGTTATCAAAGAGGTTTTTGGAATGAGGGCAAACCTAATTCCCGTTACAGCGATCAAATCCATGACAGGTGAATGTTATGATGCCTCCGGGGCATTACAAACAATCGCCGCATTAATGTCCATTAAATCAAATACCATTTCACCCACAATCAATTATAAAGAACGTGATGCAGAGTGTGATTTAGATTATGTGCCTAACAACAGCAGGACATTACCCGTCAAAAACGTTCTTATAAATTCTTTCTCACGATTAGGAAACAATTCATCTTTAATTGTCTCTAAATACAAACAATAATTCATGCTTCCTTCCAAAACATACATTCAATCCACAAAATTGGATAGATTGTATCCTTGTTATGATGTGATTGTAATTGGTGCAGGTATAGCAGGTTTAATTTGCGCTGCTTTTCTTGCAAAAAATGGGAAAAAGGTACTCCTTATAGAGCAGCATTCTATCCCTGGCGGCTATTGTACTTCTTTTAAACGTAAGGGTTTTAACTTTGATGCGGCCGTTCATCATATCGGAGGTTGTGGAAAGTGGAGTATTGTTGGACGGTGTTTTAAGACGCTCGGAATAGAGATGAACTTCTACCCTCTTGACCCGATGGATAATCTTATTTTTCCTAAATTCAGCATTGAAATCCCTGCCAATTTGGAAGATTATATAACACGTTTACAGGAACGTTACCAGTCTGAAAAAGATAGTGTTAAAAATTTCTTCAACGATTTTATAAAACTTTATCGTGCCACATTCAACAATGAGAAAAGTCAAATTATTGATAAATACAAAGACAAGACTTTTGGTGAGATGTTAAATGCTTTTTTTAAAAATGACGAACTCAAGATGGTGCTTTCTGGTCAATGGGGTTACATTGGTCTCCCCCCTGCTAAAGCTTCCGCCATTGGAATGTGTCAGATGATGATCAACTATCTGAAAGACGGAGCCTTTTTCCCGTCAGGAGGCACGCAAGAGTTTGCTAATGCAATTTTTAAGAAATTTATTGATTTTGGCGGGCACGTTATGTTATCATTTAAAGTGAAAAAAATTCTGTCCAGCGGTAACACTGTAAAAGGTGTTAAGCTAGAAGAAGGCAAAGAGATAGCCTCTGATGTTGTTGTATCAAATATTGATGCCCGACAAACCTTCTTTGAACTATTAGAGGGCAGAATTGATTCTCCTTTCCTCAGAAAAATTGAGCGAATGAAGGAAAGTTGTTCTTTTTTTCTTTTATATTTAGGTGTTGGAGCCGAACTAGATTTAAGCGAATTAAAGAGAGGGTTTTATCACACATCTAACGATTCAAGTTACGCTGCTGGCGAATGGATGTATATTTCTGTTCCAACAAAGATATGTCCCTCGCTTGCGCCAGCTAACAAGCAGATAATCTCTGTAGTTGTTTACATAAAAGATGGAACGTATAAATATAAAAATATTAACGATTGGAAATCTTTTAAACAAGACATGACGTTGAGTACAATTAACCGCCTAGAGCATTATATACCTGACATAAAAAAACATATTGAGGTAAAAGAAGCAGCTACTCCAAAAACCCTGGAACGTTACACATTAAATACAAATGGCGCCGCTTACGGTTGGGAGGTCAGTGTGAATCAAATATGGGATAACAGACTTCCACATAAAACGCCGTTTGATAATTTATATTTGGCAGGACATTGGACAAGACCAGGTCCTGGAATTTGTGCTGTAGTCTCTTCGGGTTGGAATGTTGCTAATTTAATCATGAAAATTGGAGGCAATTAAATATGAAAAAGAAAATGATGTTAATTAACCCGCATAAACCGGGCAGACATGGTGAAGAGAGTATTACAGTAATTGTCCAGATGCCGTTGAATCTTGCATATATTACGGCTCTCACGCCAGGTGATTGGGAATTTGATGTCATAGACGAGAATATTGAATTGGCGATGGATGATAAAGGTGAAATTACATTTAAACCTGTTGACCTTGTATGCTTAACATCTGTTACTTATCAGTCTCCCAGGGCATATAAAATTGCCGAGGCTTGTAAGAAAAAAGGCATGCCTGTAATCATGGGCGGTATACACGCTTCTGTAATGCCTGAAGAAGCTGCTAATTACGTTGATGCAGTTTTTGTTGGAGAAGCCGAAGAGGTATGGCCTCAGGTAATAAGAGATTTTGAAGCAGGGAAACTAAAAAAGGTATATCAGGGTGGATTACCTCCACTCAGCTTGATGAAGAAGGTATATCCCAATCGAGAATTTTTGAAGAAGAAATATAACTATAAATTTTCGTCTATTGTCACGACAAAAGGATGCCCGAACTACTGTGATTTCTGCAGCGTACCCACATTCCAGGGCAGAAAATTCAGGGAAAGACCTTATGAAGATGTCCTCGATGAAATGGCAGCCACAGATTACAAGGGATTGATGTTAGCGGAAGATAACTTTTATGGTCATGGTAAAAAATCAAACGAGAGGGCGCGAGATCTTTTCAAAGGAATGGTGGAACGTGGAATACACAAAGACTGGTTGGGATTTACGGCGTTAAATATCTCTCAAGACGCAGAAACATTAGATTACATGGCCAAGAGTGGCAATTTTGGTATGCTTATCGGTATTGAATCTACCAATGAAGCCGTTTTACAGAAAATGAATAAACGTGTAAATCTGAAGTTGGGTACCGATAGTTATTTTGATTGTATACAAAAGATACATAATGCCGGCTTGGTTGTCTGGGGTTCCGTGGTATTTGGGGCCGATGGAGACGACAAAGATTCTTTTAAAAGAATGACTGAATT
>MHXP01000030.1 GCA_001824485.1 Planctomycetes bacterium GWA2_39_15
TAAACGGGATAAAGCAAAAGTATCTCCGCGCTTTCGGCCGAGTTGCCGTAATCTTTCAATCACCTTTAAATCTGTATCTGTCGCTTCGTTGATTTCGGGCATATGTATTTTGTAATAGTTCACCACAGAGGGCACAGCATGGCAGAGCCACAACCAAAAATAGCACGCAGATTAAACAGATTAAAAATCTTTGCTAAAAAAGCAAGGTTTTATAAATTTGTAATACAGAAATCACGGAGAAATATGAGAAAAAGCACATTCGAGTTAATTCCCCTTAGAAAAAGGAGATTGAGGGGGTTGTATTTTTTTTGGGCTATTTTACAACCCCTTAGCCCCCTTTTCTAAGGGGAATTTTTTGTCTGCCACTACCAAGAACCCGCATAACTAAAATGAAAATCCCTATACAATGTACTTAGTTTTATCCTTCTTTCCCCTTATCACAACCTCTGCGAACTTTGCGCTCTTTGCTGTATGATGAACTATTTTACCTTTTAGAAGCATTCAATACCGTAATTCCCACAAGTTCATCCCCTTTCTATCTGAGAATTTTGCCGTTTTCAAGCATCTCGGCGTCTGTTGCGCGCTGCGGCCTTTTGAAGCTTATGTAAAGCACATCTGCTTCTTTGTCGTAATCAATTCACACTTTTAAAATAACTTTTTAAAACCAAACCCTATTTCTTCAAAATGCCTGTCCGCCGTTAGGACATCTTTGATGTTGCATTCTTTCATAACTACAAAAGAACTAAAGTCAAAAAATGATATATTTGGTTTGTCACTATATTTTTTGCTTAGTTGCCATGCCTTTTCCCATCTCTTCACGTCTACCTGCTCAAGCGCTATTTTATCTTTTTTAACAGCATTCAAAATGGTATCAATAAAAAGAGTTACTGCTTCAGGATTTGTCTTTGATCTTAAAAGAGTGATTGTTTCAGCCAGGACGTAATCAGTGGTAACTGGTATACCTTTATTGAGGAGAAAGGATGAATAGAAGGGCACAACTTTATCGTGGTGGGTATCATTTCGGTGTGCAATTGCAACCCATCCCCAGGTATCAAAAAATACCATCTTCATTTTTTGTTTGTTCTATAAAGATATTTATCATGTTCATCAGAAAGGTCTTTTGGACCACCCTTACAAATACCTACAACAGAAAGAAGTTTTTCTATTATTTCATCGCCATTGGTTTTTTTCTTCTTTTGCTTCATTTCCAATAGAGATTTGCCTATCGCCTCTCTAATCATTTCAGCAACTGGAATTTTAGTTTCATTGTGAAGCTTTTCTAATGCTTCTTTCTGATTCTCATCCAAAAACATTTGGAATCTTACTTTTCCCATAATTACCTCCTACACATATATTAAATAAATTATATGTGTATGTCAATTTGGTTATCTAAATACTTTAAACCTTTGGATTTAGCTATTTTTAATGAACAAGAGCTTACAAAAAAAGAAGTTTTTACTAAAGTAATACTGTAAAACAATGCGCAAGGTTAAAATTTACTTCGCATTGCAGCTTTCAGGCATTCTTCGAATATGGATAACGCAATGTCTGCGTCGTCCTTCGTGAGAATCAGAGGCGGGCAAAAGCGGATTGCACTGCGTCCGCAACCCAAAAGTAAAAGCCCTTTTGAAAACGCCTTTTGGATAATGCTATCTCGCACTTCTAGTGCATATTCTTTTGTCTCTTTATCTTTAACGATTTCGGCAGCAAGCATCAGTCCCATGCCCCTCACATCTCCAATAACGGGATATGTGCGTTCTAATTTCTTCAATTCATTTATAATATAGGCGCCTTGTTTTGCCGCATTATCTATGAGTCCATCCTCAAGAAGCTTGATGGTCGTAAGCGCTGCCTGACATGCTACAGGATTACCTCCAAATGTGCTTGCATGGCTGCCGGGCAGCCAGTTCATTATTTTTTCTGATGCAACCGTAGCGGATAAGGGAAGTCCAGACGCAATACCCTTGGCAATTGTAATGATATCAGGGACTATATCAAAATGTTCAGAAGCAAACATCTTACCTGTTCGTCCCATGCCTGATTGTACCTCATCAGCAACATAGAGGATGTTATAATCGCGCGTCAACTGGTACAGCGCTTTATGAAACTCTTTAGGAGGCACAACGTATCCACCCTCTCCCTGAATAACTTCGACAAAGATCGCCGCCACGTCTTCTGGTGGGACTTTTGTCTTAAACAATTCTTCTCTTATCCATGTTACACATGTCATATTACATTTGTTAGGCGTAAGACCGTAATGACACCGATAACAATATGCGTACGGAATATGAATAACTTCTGGAATAAGAGGGAGAAAATGCTTGCGTTGATTCAGTTTACTTGCCGTCAGTGAAAGCGCACCCATGGTCCTGCCATGGAAGGCATTATAAAAGGCAATGACAATGCTGCGCTTTGTGTGGTAGCGCGCCAGTTTAAATGCTGTCTCTACAGCCTCCGCACCAGAATTTCCAAAGAACGCCCTTTTTGTATGTGGTCCGGGGCAAATTGCTGAGAGTTTTTCAGCCAATTGAATTTGCAAGGGATTATAAAAATCAGCGCCGGACATGTGAATAAGGGTATTTGCCTGACTTGATATTGAAGCTATAATCTGCTCGTGATTATGTCCTGTATTACAAACGGCAACACCAGAAGTAAAATCGAGAAAGACATTATCATCAACATCTGTAACAGCCATGCCTTTTGCACTTTTTACAACTAACGGATAGGTTTTTGTTGAAGAAGGCGAAACAAATTTCTTTTCTCTTTCAAGATATTGAGTTGCGTTGGGACCGGGAAGTTTAGTGCGAATACATGGATAATTATTTGTTGCCATATTAATTTTTCTTCTGACAATAATATTTATATACTAAATCGGCAAATGCCTCCAGCGCATACGAACCTTTCCCAAGGTCTGCAAGACATCTTCTAAATTCACGTAAATTTTTAAAATTATCTGATGTATACTGTGCAACAAACGTTTCGGCGGATATAAAGTTTAATTCTGGCCCTTTATCATCCGGACTTTGGTAAATTTTATAAGCCACAATATCGGTAATCATTTTTAAGTTAACGTCTTTTACTTTCGAAATCATAGTTTTGACAATTTCAAAGCTCAGGAGTTGTTTATCCTGATAGTAATTAAACACCGTATCAGCAAATTGATTAATGGATTTCATTCCCTTATCAAGTTGAGACAATTGATTTGTAAATGAATCCATATCCTTAAATTTTTCAGATATATATTGAGCTACGGACTCCGCAGCCGCCAAAAAGTTTGATTCCGGCCCCATATTTTCCGGACTTTCCGATATCTGATATGCTACAACGTCGGTAATAGTTTTAAGTGAAATATCCTCTCTACTGTGGATTTTACTTTTAATTACCTCCTTATCAATGGACATTTTCTACCCTCCGTTATCCCTTAAATAAAACAATTTTGTAACCCTAAGCTGTTATCGTTCGTGTTTACGCAAAAATATCTACAAAATTAATATTTTACTTTTGGGATAAAAATAGTTATAAATTCTATACTGAGACTTGATAACTGCATATTTTATAAATATATTTAACTTAGAGCAACAATTATAATTAACATTGACAATAGCTTAAACAGGCATTTTTAAGATAGAACCTAAAATGAAAACAAAAGCAAAAAATAGATCGCTCAATTCGATTACCCTACCAAACTACAAATTTAATATTAAGTCCCCTGAATTTCAAAAAGAAGGTGAAGCGTTTACTATTTGGTTTCTGGAAGGTATCCTCGAAAAAAATCCAGATTATATTGATTGTCTTTTGTATTTAGGCAACGCATATACAGTAAATGGAATGTACGAAAAAGGGCTTATTGTAGATCAGAAACTAAGCCGTTTAAAACCAAACGACCCTGTTGTCCATTACAACCTTGCCTGTAGTTATGCCTTAGCTAAAAGCATTGATGCTGCGTTTGATGCCTTAGAGAAGGCAATCTCTTTGGGATATAAGGATATTTATCATTTGGAAAGAGACAAGGATTTATCGCCTCTAAGAGAAGATGCCAGATATAAGAAATTGGTTGAAAAGATTAAAAAACGTTAATATTGTGTATTTGAAGTAAGGCTTGTTTTGCATGCAATCCTGATTCCATCTAACGTAAGATAAGGAACGACATCCGTAATATGGGGTATTTCTTCAGCCAGCATGTCTGCATTGCCACCTGTGGCAATTATCGCTGGTTGACATTTTAAATCATCACAAAGCATTTCTATTAGTCTGTTTACCATGCCTATAGTGCCCCAGTAAACACCGGAATTTATTGCCTCTCCCGTATTTTTCCCAAGAATATACTTCGGTTTCTTAACGGCTATTTCAGGTAATAGTGCAGTAAAATGATGCAGTGCTTTTGAGGATATATCTATGCCAGGCGCAATAATACCGCCCATAAAAGCCCCTTTATCATTTATTACATCAACAGTTATAGCCGTGCCCGCATCAACGATTATCGTCCAACCTTTTGTCCGTTCAAATGCGGCTAATGCGTTTACCAATCTATCTATACCTATGTTTTCTGGCTGTTCTGCAAGAATCTTAATGGGAATTGGTATGTCCTTCCCGATGCTCTTTGGTTTTATAAGAAGATATTTTTGGACATATTCAATAACAGAGGCTTCTACCTTTGGACTAACAGATGAGAGAACAGCCGCCCGTGCCTTTGAGAAGGTGGCAGGATTTAGAATTTGTGCAAGGTTCATCTGGAGTGGCTGTGGAAGCCCGCTTTTCAGTGAATATGCATGTTGCAAAGCATCTTTTTCGAATACCCCGATGTGAACATTTGTATTACCGATGTCAATTGCTAACCACATACAGGTTCATTCACTTGAGACTGGATTTCATTCAAGGCGCTTACAATCGTATTTATAAGCATGCCAAAATTTTTGCCTGTAACCATCGAAACAGGATAGACCGATTTGGATATTTTCTTTTCTAAAGTCTGAATACATTTGATGCCACTCTCTGTATCCAAAAGATCCATTTTATTTGCAAGGACAATTTCTTTTTTTTCCGCAAGTTCGGGGTTGTATTGTTTTAATTCATTCCTAACGATACTATATGCGTCAGATGGGTCTATACTTGCATAGGGCGAAACATCCAAAAGATGCACCAATAATTTTGTTCTTTCTATATGACGTAAAAATTCATCACCCAACCCTATTCCTCTATGCGCTCCTTCAATGAGACCTGGTATATCAGCAACAACAAATCTCCGATAACTTTCTGCCTCCACGATTCCTAATTGGGGTTGTAGTGTGGTAAAAGAATAATCAGCGATTTTAGGCCTGGCTGCGGATATTCGGGAAAGCAATGTTGATTTTCCCGCATTTGGCATCCCTATAAGACCAACATCTGCAAGTAACTTTAATTCAAGGATCAGCCATCGTTCCTCACCCGGTTTACCTTTTTCTGCGCTACGTGGAACCTGATTGATGGAAGTTGCAAAACACTTGTTTCCCCTTCCTCCCATTCCTCCCCGTGCAATGGTAATAGTTTCTTCAAATGTACTCATATCTTTTAGTATACGCCCACTTTCCTTATCCTTCACTACAGTACCTCTGGGGAGTTCTATAATGAGGTCTTTGCCGTCCCTGCCTCGTTTGGTAGAACCTTTTCCATGACCACCATTTTCTGCAATATGCTTTACTCGAGAAACGATGTCTATTAATGTATCTTTCTTATCGCTAACATGGAATATAACGCTTCCTCCTTCTCCTCCGTTTCCACCATCAGGACCTCCGTGGGGGACGTATTTCTCCCTGCGGAAACTTACACAACCGTTTCCTCCATCGCCTCCTTTTACGAATATAACAGCTTCATCAATAAACATGTTTTAATCCGGATTACGTCACGAAGACAAAAAGGCACTACAGGATTTATGGAAAATATTGAAACAGGAAAGCATAACAGCGAGCATTGGAGAAACAGAGAATGGAAGATTCTCCACTTCTCCAACATCCTTCATGCGACAATTCACCAATTTACTGCTTAGTAAGAAGATTAAACTTCGAACCCTGGAGTCTTCTGAGTGGTTAATAAATAAATCAAATTTAAAAAGATACTTTAAGGATTGGGGGGTGTATGTACACTCACACGGCGTCTTGTTTCAAATTTTACTATACCATCAACTTTTGAAAAGATCGTATAATCCTTTCCAAGACCTACATTCAGCCCCGGTTTAAACTTTGTTCCACATTGACGAACTATTATAGAACCTGCAGTGACAAATTGTCCGCCAAATCTTTTTACACCTCTCATTTGAGGATTACTGTCTCTTCCATTCTTTGAAGAACCTTGACCTTTTTTATGTGCCATTTTAATAACCTCCTTTATGAAAAATCACAACAATCACGTTCACTACATAGTTGTTAAGAATTCAAACTTTAAATTACCAATATCTCAACTTCTTTAAGGTTTTCCATACACACTCTGGGGCGAACTAATAAAGAAATATATTAAGGTTGATTAAACATCAACGAGAAACACATTCTAACCTAAAAGTATTTCTTTGATTTTTATTTGCGTATATTTCTCGCGATGTCCTCTTCGTGTCATTGATTCCTTTCTTCTACGAAATTTTATAGTCATAGACTTTACACCCTTTTTTACACCTTCAACCTCGGCAATAACCTTTGTATTTTTATTAGCCACCGTTCCAAAGGTTGTATCGCCATCTTCACTGGAACAAACTAACACATCGTTAAATTCCAAAGTTTCACCAATTTGCGCATCGGCTTTAAGGTCAATAAAATGCCGCTCACCAGTCCTAACTTTGTATTGTTTACCCCTGTCTTTTATTATTGCATACATTTGTTGATTTCTCCTTTCATGAACATTTTAAGAATGAACCTATAGTTTAAAACCTTACACATTTTACAAATTTTTAATCTAAAGCAAAGCCTCGCCAAGAAATCATATCATAACAGGCTCGTCTTTATTGTCTAAATAACGAATTTCAATTCTACCATATTCGTGATTATTCGTGCTAAAAATATTTATCTTTTTATTATAGAACTCTTCTATTTCTATCATTTGCTTTCTTTTTTGATTTTGTAAATAGTTAGCGACTTCGAGATTCGCAACAATTTCAACTTTAGAAATCTGTGGTAAATGCATAACAAATTTCAGGTCCCTCATGGCATTTAGGCACAGACTTTCAATAGTCTTAGTATATCCTGTACCCTGACAAAATTTGCACTCTCCAAAAAGAACGTCCCGAATACTTGATCGAATCCTTTGTCTTGTTAATTCAATTATACCAAATTTTGACATCTTAAGCATCTTTGTTCGTGCTTTGTCTCTTTTTAAGGCATCCGCAAGAGTTTTTTCAATATCATGATTATGTGCCTCTTCCCGCATATCAATAAAATCAATTACAATTACACCGCCCAGATCACGTAATCTTACCTGACGTGCAATTTCTTTTGCGGCTTTTAGATTGGTCTTATAGGCAGTTTCTTCAGGAGCACTCTCTTCCTTAAATTTACCACTATTAACATCAATTGCAACAAGCGCCTCGGTTTGTTCGATTACAATTGACCCCCCACGGGGTAAAGGAATTTTCCTGCGATTTATATTCTCAATCTCATTTTCAATATTGTATTTGTGAAATAACGGCTTATCTTCGCTATAGAGAGTTAAGTGTTTTTCATATTTGGGCATAGTCACACGAAGAAAATCACGTGTTCTCTCATAGACCGATTCCGAGTCTACAACAATCTCTCGTATGTCAGTTGAAAAAATATCTCTTATGGCGCGGATAACCAGATCACTTTCCTGATAAATAGGTGCAGGCGGGTTGAGATTCCTTGACCGTTTCTCTATGTTTTTCCAAAGTTTTATTAAATAATGGAAATCTTTGTGGATTTCTTTTTTGGTCTGATGTTCTCCTGCTGTTCGTATAATGAAGCCTACATTTGGGGAAGGATTTAAACCTTCAAGTATTTTCTTTAATCGTTGTCGTTCTTCTTCATTAGTAATTTTCTTTGAAACACCATGACGGGGTATACCTGGCATTAAAACCAAATACCGTCCAGGAAGGCTAATATAGGTCGTTAAACTGGGGCCTTTTGAACCAATGCTTTCTTTCGTTACCTGAACCAGTACCTCTTGCCCTTGATGTAATAGATCGCGTATTCTATATAATTCACGACGATGTCTATTTTGGACATCTATGTCCGAACTTTCACCACCCGTCGGAGGCATTACATCCGATACATGTAAAAATCCATTCTTTTTGAGTCCAATGTCAACAAAAGCCGCTTCGATACTGGGTTCAATGTTAACTACTCTCCCTTTATAAATATTTCCAGCAATCTGTTCACGAGAACTCCTTTCAATATAAAGCTCCTCCAGTACATTATTTTCTAAAATAGCAATGCGGCATTCTTCTGGTTCAACTGCATTAATAAGCATCCTCTTATCCATGATTTTCCCCTGGTCGGTCAGAAGACAAGTTAATCTTGGTTCTAATAATTTCAAAGAACATTTTTTCTTTGTTCATACACAAGGCATGCAGAATCTCTTCAGGTCTTGCCATACCTTTGGATGTCATTTTTAGGTTTAAACTTAAACCGTTATGTTTTACCACAATATCCTTAATAGACGGCCGAATATTAAAAGATTTTTGGCGTCCATCCTTTGTACGATTTACAATAATGGACGACTGTTGTAAAAATTCGCCAATTTTTAATGTTTCTAAGATGCTTGTGTCTTTAAAAATAACATCATACGTTATATCATTCACCGAACTCTTCGGTGAGTGTGGTATAGTTTCAATAGAAAGGACACAAATTTCTTTTGGTAATTGTTGAGTTAAACGTTCAATCAAAATTTCAGAAGGTATGGATTCGACTAGTTCAAGTTCTAAAATTTCATCTAATCCAGCTATTCCAAGCCCTAGCGCTAAAAGTATGGACAACTTTGGGTGCGGGTTAAAACCTTCAGACATTACAATAGGTATATTTGCCCTTCTGACAGCCCTTTCAAAGACCTTCATCAAATCGTGATGCGAGATAAAGCGAATATTCCCTAACTTAGAAAATCTAATACGTATTTTTTGGATATAGTTAATTAATCTTTAAAAAAATTCAAATTTAATGAATTAAATCACTTATGAAAAATTTTAATAATGATATTTCTCGCTGTCAAGGATATTTATAATCATCAAAAAGCCTCTGGCAGTATTTCTATAGCAATATTCCTAAGGTAATTAATTGTTTTTTCCGGGTCATCAAATTGACACGCCGTATCCGCCACTTCCTTCGCTTTCTCGTAGG
>MHXP01000031.1:0-2417 GCA_001824485.1 Planctomycetes bacterium GWA2_39_15
TAAATAAAGCAATGAGTAAGGCAGTCTATGAGAAACTGGAAGATGGTAATTTTGTTGGTAAAATTCCACTGTGTTCAGGCGTTATCGCCTTTGGAGAAAACTTATATCAGTGTCAGGAAGAATTAAGATCAGCCTTTGAGGGATGGCTTATTGTAAAAATTAGGCACGGTGATAAATTGCCCGTGATAGGCAGAGTTGATTTGAACAAGAAAATGCCTGTTCCTGATGAGACGATTATTCATGGCTAAATGGAAACCATGTAAACGAAGGGATTTCATAAAGAAGTTAAAGAGATTCGGATTTGAACTACCAGAACCAGGAGGACACCACTTTTACATGCGCTATGGCACATATACCCTTACTCTACCAAACAACAAGGAATATTCTGTCCCGCAAGTTAGAATGCTTCTCAATGAGATTCAGCGTGGGATAGGAAAGAAAATCGCCCTTGAAGAATGGGAGAATCTTTAAAAATTTCAAAAACTAACAAACAAGTAGAGCAGGTTGGTTGAAGGTAAGTAAAACCCAACATTAACCGTTCATGACATTCAAAAATCCGTTGGGTTTTAATTTATTACATCTGGAAGATGGAGTTACTGCAACGTCAAGAAGCAAGACCTGACCCCACAGACCTTCGCTTCCCTTTACCCATTTCTCTTTCCTTTGATTTTTAATTTTGCTGAAATAATTATAAAAAAGCTTGTAATCTTCTTCGGTTTTGTTTTACTATCACTCTTAAGAAAAAAGCAATTTCCTATCATCTCATGTGAGCAATCACCAATTGAGAAAAATAGTGAGCTCTTTAGACAGATTAGCGATAAAAATAAATGGAGATGAGATTTCGTAAAACCTGCACATATATTTCAAATTTTGACATATTGGAGCAGGTTTTGAATGAAAACCTTCTTCTATAAGTAAGTTAGGTGCAAGCGTATAGGACAACAACACTGAAGACAATTAACCAAGATGGATTGTTGCGAAAACAGAAAAAACACAGAAGCTGGCAAATGAAAAACTTAACCGATTTATTAATAGAAAGTGAAAGCTTTGCTCAAAAAATAAACAGACAGTTAGATATAAGTAATTCCATTACTCAAATGCTAGAAGCGCAGAAGGAATGGACAAATCAGCTAAGTGCATTTAGCATGCACGAATCACTTCTCAAAAGCATTGGACAACATCATTTACTTTACGCAAACAATTTTTCAGGTCTTGATTCGATTGCTAAAACAATAGCAATGCAACCGAAATTCAATATTCCAACAACTGTATTTGATGCAATAAATTCAATTAGCCGTCAACACGAACAACTTTTCGGAAACCTCAGAAGCATTACAGATTCCTGGAAACTACACAATTCGGCATTTGCACAAATGAATAATTTGCAGTTTGCTTTGACTGGAATTTCTGGACAGATGGCAGCAATTGCAGCATTGCATAAACAATGGGGCTTACTGGACGACTTTAAAAGTATAAGCGAACAAGCAATTGAGATTACAAATAACATTACTGCTGACATTGCCTTAATAGAAAAAGAAAGCATACGATTTGAAAAATTAATTGAAAAGATTCTTACCTTCTTAAAACGAAACAAAAAATTTGGAACAGGTGCATTGCTGTTTCTTTCAGTTATAGTAAACTTAATGGCACTTCATCAATACTGCTATGACTTTGTAAAAGAGAAACCCGAAACTGCTACAAAAGAAGATTTGACAAAGTTAGAAAGAAAATTTCTGCAATCAATTGAAGTTAAACTCAAAGAAGAAAAAGAATATAGAACAACAAACAGAATTTGTAAAGTAACGTTGAAGCGAAAAAGTAAAACTTTGGTTTTAGCAATGCTACCAAGTGATTTTGATTTAATACTTTTACAAGTTAATCATAAATGGGTTTATGTAAGCTACATAAACCCAACAGATAATTTGCCACAAACTGGTTGGGTAATGAAAAAGTATTTGAACCAACCGAAATAAAAATTACAGAACAGAAATGACATTAAAACTCAATAACGACAATACTTTACAGGAACGGTGGACAAGAACGCCAGCACCTAACAGCACATTGGTGCAAGTGGGGTTTCGGTGGTTAATTGAACATTCTACCTCGGGGGCATGGTCATGGGCATGGGGTCATGGGCATGGGCATGCAGGCATGTGCAGGCATGGGGCATGGGCATGCAGGCATGGGGTCACACCTTGATTAGTGATTATTTTATCGGGCGGAAGGAATAGAGTCACCCAGAGAAAGAGGGCGCTAGGAACACATCTTAATTCTTAAATAATTGTCTAGTATATGGGGTCGAAAGGGTCGCATCTTAAATATTAAGTCTCGCAGGTTGGATTGAGGATTGAGGATTGAGGATCGAAACCAACAACCTAAAATCATATGTCCGGGCAAGGAAATAATGCAATATCGTA
>MHXP01000031.1:2548-5743 GCA_001824485.1 Planctomycetes bacterium GWA2_39_15
ACTTTCATATTGACAATCATGCCCGGCATGGGTGCGCCGACGTGTTTGATGTTTCCTTCTTCAGCCTGAGGACGCTTGATTACGGTGACAGCAACCTTGCGATTGACAATAACTATTTCACGCGGCTGGCCGTTCAGCTCAAAGAAGACGGTACAGTTTCCTTCCTCATTTGGCGGGCTTATGGCGACCAGTTTGAAAATCAAAGTCTTTCCTTCTTCGATGTCAATGGTAACTTCATCATTCATGGGCAGACCATAGAAGAAGACATCCGTGGGAATGACAGAGACGTCGTCGTATTTCTTTCTGTGCTCAGCGTACTTAATGAATACATCCGGATACATCAGGTAGGACATGAGTTCTTCGTTGGTGATGTGTCTGGAGATGCGTTCCTCAATTGTTAATTTGATTTTGTCAAGGTCCACAGGCGGAAGGTTCGCACCCGGTCTTTCAGTGGAGGCAGTTGCCCCCCGCAATAGTTTATCCTGGATGTCTTTAGGGAAACCTCCGGTTGGCTGGCCGAGACGGCCTTCGAAGAATTCTATGACAGATGTCGGGAAGGAAATATCCCTGTCGCTGTTAACGATATCCTGAGCCTTGATGTTATTTGTCACCAGAAAGAGCGTCAGGTCTCCGACAACCTTTGAAGACGGAGTAACCTTCACAATATCTCCAAAGAGCTGGTTAACATCCGCATAAACGTCAGTGATCTCATGCCATCGGTGCGCCAGCCCCATAGAATGAGCCTGCTGGAAGAGGTTGGTAAACTGCCCGCCCGGAATTTCGTGATGGTACACCTCGGCAGTGCTCGACTTTTGAATGGATTCAAACGGCGCGTAATACTCTCTGACTACTTCCCAGTAATCCGAGAGTAACCCCAAGGCTTTGAAGTCCATACCCGTATCGCGTTCGTGGAATCGCATCATTTCCACGAGAGTATTGAGATTGGGCTGAGATGTTAGTCCTGAAAGGGGACTCAGGGCGGCATCCACGACATCAACACCGGCTTCCGTAGCCTTGACGAGAGTGGCAATCTGACCGCCCGATGTGTCATGGGTGTGAAGATGTATAGGGATCTTCATCTCTGACTTCAAGGCGCTCACCAATTTATAGGCAGCATAGGGTTTCAAAAGCCCGGCCATATCCTTAATCGCCAGAATATGAGCGCCATGGGATTCCAGTTCTTTTGCCATTTTTATGTAATAGTCCAGCGTATACTTTGTCCGTTTCGGATCCAAAATATCTCCCGTATAGCATATAGCGGCTTCACACAGGGCATTGGTTTCCAAGACGGCATCCATCGCCACTTTCATGTTGGTAACCCAGTTCAGAGAGTCAAAGACACGGAATATATCTATACCGCTTTCTGCCGCCTGTTTAATAAATGCCTTGACGACATTGTCAGGGTAATTGGTATACCCAACGCCATTAGAGGCCCTGAGCAGCATCTGAAAGAGTATATTGGGCGCAAGATTGCGCATGGAACGGAGTCGTTCCCAGGGACATTCCATGAGAAATCTCATGGTGGTGTCAAAGGTTGCCCCACCCCACATTTCAAGCGAAAAAAAATCAGCATGGTTTCTGGAATAGACCTCGATTATTTTCAGCATGTCTATAGTTCTCATGCGGGTAGCCAACAGCGACTGATGCGCGTCACGGAAAGTCGTGTCCGTCAACAGCAGTTTTTTCTCTTTGAGGATGTGCTGGGTGAATTTTGTAGGCCCCATTTCCAGAAGGAGGTCACGACTGCCTTTGTGTCCGGGATTATTATGGTCAACAGCTGGAACCGGCGCTTTGCGGCGGCATACAGACTTCGGTGTTTCCTTGATGAGAGAATGACCGTTGACCGTGACGTCTCCCATAAAACGCATGATGCAGGTAGCACGGTCCCTGCGGATCGGAAAGTTGTAAAGATTGTGCGTTTCGTCAATGAAACGCGTGGTGCATTTGCCTTTCAGAAAATCTCTGTGGTTTATCAGATTAATGAGAAACGGAATATTGGTTTTTACACCACGTATCCGGAACTCATGCAATGCCCTGTCCATACGGTGCGCTGTTTCCTCAAAACAGGTTCCAAAGGCCGTAACTTTTACGAGCATAGAGTCGTAGTATGGCGTTACAAGAGCGCCTGAAAAGGCCGTCCCGGCGTCAAGACGGATGCCCATGCCACCGGCAGATCGGTAATGCTGGATGCGACCGTAGTCTGGAATAAACTTGTTAGAGGGGTCTTCTGTGGTAATCCGGCACTGGAAGGCAATGCAATTAATGTGAATAGCTTCCTGGTTCGGTATGCGGATTTCCGGTGAATTAAGAGGGAAACCTTCACTGATTAATATCTGTCTTTTAACCAGATCGAACCCTGTTATAGTTTCAGTAACGGTATGTTCGACCTGAATTCTGGGGTTGATTTCGATGAAATAATACTTATTGGTTTCCGTGTCGAGAAGAAATTCTACGGTACCGGCATTATCATAATTCACAGATTTGCATATTTTCACGGCCGCATCACAGATGCGCTGTCTGAGGCTTTTTTCAAGATTTTGCGCCGGGGCAATCTCAACAACTTTCTGATGTCGTCTTTGAAGAGAGCAGTCGCGTTCGAACAGGTGTACAATATTATTGTACTTGTCACCGAGAATTTGCACCTCTATATGACGTGCCTTTTCGACGTATTTTTCAATGAAACACTCCTCAGAACCGAAGGCTGTCAAAGATTCACGCTGCGCCTCATTCAGGCGATGGCTCAATTCCAACTCGCTTCGAACCACGCGCATACCGCGGCCGCCGCCGCCATGAGCGGCCTTGATTATGACTGGATATCCCAGATTATTGCAAAAAGACTTTGCCTCGTCCAGGCTTTTAATAGGATGATTAGATCCGGAAAGTATGGGAACCTGTGCTTCCCCGGCAATTTTCCTGGCCGAGGTTTTGTCGCCAAGCGCCTGAAGAATTTCCGGACGGGGACCTACAAAGGCAATGCCTGCCTGTTCACAGGCGCGGGCAAGGTTGGCATTCTCTGAGAGAAACCCGTAACCCGGATGTATGGCATCAACTTTCTTGTCTTTGGCAAGCTGAATGATTCCATCTATATCCAAATAAGCCTTGACCGGCTCCTTACCCTTTCCGATCTGATACGCTTCATCTGCCTTAAATCTGTGAAGTGCAAAGCGGTCTTCGTGGGAATATATCGCCACGGTT
>MHXP01000032.1 GCA_001824485.1 Planctomycetes bacterium GWA2_39_15
TGTTGAAAAATGAAGACGTACCTCTCTCCAGAGAGGTAAAAGGCAATAATACACCCTGTACCACTATTGCTGTTTTTGGTCTTGAGATTTACGTTTGTGTCCTAAGAGTGCCCGTTCGTCATAATAGTGGAGTTGTATAATTCTCATAGGTTTGGAAAAGTTGCTGCGCTTTTGTTTACTTCCGAGCCAGACGACTCGGTCAAATTCGATTCCAACTTTACGATCTGCCTCGCTAAGAGTCCGTTCTTCAATGGTTTCATAGGAGGCGTTATCCCTGAGTCGCATAACAAATGAGCTTGGTTGTTGAATAATCTTGTCCAGAGGGGAAACTCAAAACTAAGTTATTAACTAATATCAAGATTTGATTATCGTTTTAGGTCAAACTACAAAACTCTCTAAATTTACAACTTGTGTTGAGGCCGTGTCTATCGTATCATTATGTAGCATTTCTCAGTACTCTTTATTATTTTTCCTTTTTAAAAATTGTAAATATGCAATTACAATTATAAAGAATATTACGGAAGCCCTCTAACTTTTGAAAGATACACATATAGCACTTTCGATATTTATACCTGTATTTAATGAGGAAGGAATTTTCAGGCAGAATGCGGAAAGATTAATTGAATTTGTTAATGCTTTAAGTATTCCTTATGAAATTGTCATTTGCAGCAATGGTTCTACAGATAGGACGGTTGAGTTAGGCTGTGCCCTTGAAAATGCATATCCGGAAAAGATCCGATTCTTTGCCATTAATGAAAAAGGAGTCGGCAGGGCATTAAAATTTTGCATACCTCATTTTAAATATTCTTACATCCTTTCCCTCGATATGGATCTATCATCTGATTTATCCTTCATTAAGGAAGTACTCACCCATTTAACTGATTATGATATTATTATCGGTTCAAAAAAGGTTGGGTCTCAAAATCGTAAATTTATCAGAAAGTTGGGAAGTGGTTTATATATTTTTCTAACAAAATTATTATTAGGTATTAAATATACAGATTATTCTCTGGGATCAAAGGTTTATAGAAAGGATATCATCGAAAGATACGTAGAATGGATCAACGATTACGGCACAGATTATGTTATAAATATCGTTTATAACGCATTTCAGGATGGGCATCGTATTATTGAAATACCTGTAAAATGTTTTGACAATCGAGCGAGTAAATTTAATTTAGTGGGCGAAGGTATTTACAGGTTTAGAAAAATCTTTGCCTTACGGTTTAAACATAAAGGAAAAGCCTGCCACAACAAAAGCATTTTACCTTATAATATGGGATGTTGATACCACTGGAGATAAAAATACACGTAATGTATGAATGTCTTATTAATTAACCCTGACTGGGAAGGTGTTTTTAGTGCAAAAGGGAATCGCTTTAACAGGCCGTGGCCTCCTTTAGACCTTTTGAATTGTGCTGCTCTCCTTGAAAAAGAAGGTATCACGGTTCAATTACTTGATGCAAGGGCGAGTCCTGTTAACATTGATCAGATAGCTCATTTTGCGAAGGAGTTTGACAGATGTTTTGTTACCACCTCACCAATTGACCGCTGGCAGTGTCCTAATATTGACATAACACCCTTCTTAAAATTAGTTCACCTGCTACCGAAAGAGGAACTTTACGTCATGGGTGCACATGGTACTGTGTCCCCTGATATGATGTTAAGCCAAACAAACGCTAAGGCTATCATAAGGGGAGAACCAGAATTCACAATTTTAGATATCTGCCGTGGTAAGAAGTTAAAGGAAATAGACGGCTTATCTTTTAAAGATAATGGTTCAGCTATCCATAATAAAGATAGAGCATTGCTATCATTAAATGACCTGCCATTGCCGGCCTTTCACCTGATAGATATTGGCAAATATAGTTACGAGATACTGGGTAATCGTTTGCTCCTTTTTGAAGGGTCGCGTGGATGTCCTTATCCATGTATTTATTGCCAGAAATCCATGTATGGCCTTTCGTACAGGACAAAATCCCCTGAAAAGTTAATAGACGAGGTTGATTACGGTGTGAAGAAATTTCATGCGAAAAGTGCATATTTCATTGACCTCGAGTTTACTTTAAAACGTGATTTTGTTGAAGAACTTTGTAACGGACTAATTAAAAGAAATATCCAGTTTCGCTGGACATGCCAGACAAGGGCCGATACAGTGGACCTCGATCTGTTGAAATTAATGAGAAAAGCAGGATGTAAATTAATCCATTTTGGTGTTGAAACAGGCTCTGAAAGGGTCATGGAAACTATTGATAAAAAAATCAGCTTGTCACGGATTGCCGATGGGATTTTGATGGCGAAAAAGGCAGGGATAGATCAGGCATGTTTTTTTATGTTTGGATTTCCAACAGAAACAGAGGAAGACAGGTTGAAAACGATAGCTTTCGCAAAGATGCTGAATCCCACGTATGCCTCTTTTCATAAGGTTACACCTTATCCCGGTACACCTCTTTTTGAGATAGTGGGTGAACGTTATAAAGAATCTCTTTCCCCTTCATGGACCAAAGAACATGACACAGATCATCTAATCAAAACAATCCGTCAAGCGCTATTGGAATTTTATGTAAGGCGTCGATATGTTTGCAGCAATATTCTGTTTAGCAATCCTTACAGTTTGATCAGAAAGTTACGTCTGTTCTATAATTACTGGAAGTCCTTAAATTAGCGTTAAGGAGATTTTTGTAATAACTTCAAAATGGCAAGATGCCCGCCGTTTGCGTATTTCGGAAATTCTCATTTCAGATTCTGGTAAGAGTTAAGAGACCGCGGCTTTGATTACCCTGTTTCACTATGTTCTGGAAGTTAGATTTGGCATAAAGGGAAAGTTTTGGCAAACAAGTTTCTACGATCACTTCCTCAGAAAGGAAGAAGCCGGAAAAGATGTCATAATGTATGTATTAAATAATACTGTAAGGAAGGGATTGGTTTCAGAATGGAGGGAATATCCTTATTCAGGATCATTGGTATATGATCTGTAGCGCGGGGGTTTATCCCATAAGCACTAACTTAAAATGACGGATCAATTTAACCCGATTGTCTTATTTTCAATTAAACGGTTTACATACTTTCTAAATGTTTCCGGGTCTGTCTGTACGGTTATTCCACATGATTTTAATAACTCCCATTGTTCCTGATTGTTTAGTTTACAAAACCCTAGCCCCCAAAACGATATTAAAACACTGTTTAACTTTGTGTATTCAATATCATTTTCTAAAGACGTTTTCTCAATGGCCGTTCCCAGCTTTTTAAAAAAACTTGAATCCCCGGCATAGAACGCCTTTCTTATACGCCTGCGTAACCAATCCAAATCAAACAGTGTCTTATCAATTTGTATTGCCTTAAACAATGATTCGTCACATCCCTTTTCGGCTTCTTCCAGGAGTTCATCTAATGATTTTTTATGTGTTATGCTTGATACGGTATTAAATACTTCCGATAGACCTATTTTGATCAAGTTTAATCTATCGAGCCTTTTCCTTTTTATAGACTCATCATTTTCAGTATCCCAATATCCTTTAAACATTACTTGGGTAACTAAAGTTAAAATGTTCATATTAAATTCATACACACATCTTTTAAGGTCTATTCCAGGCCTTCTATTAAGATAGGATTTCAGTTTTTCTTCTGTCTCAAAGAAACTAAAAAACGTTCTATAATATTCCTTGCTTTCTTTATTTGGTAAGGCTTGTATCATCTTGAACAAATACGATTTCTTTTGCTCAAATTTCTTGGCAGTAAAAAACTTCAATATATACTCAATATCATTACTTGCCCCTAATTTAATAATATCCTTTGTTAGCTTTTTGTTGTATTCATAATCAAACTTAATTTTCTTATGGAAGGAAGGATATTCTTTTTCTTTCAGAATATTTAAAGAATCATCATCAAGGCACAAGTAGCCTGTATTTATGTTAATGTGAGACCTATCAATAAAGTCTAAATATACCTTAATGAGTTCATCAAAAGCAGGGTCGATTTTCTCTTTCCAGCTATCGGTCTTTTCCGTTTGCATATTTCCTCATATAAGTTGATAAAATCCCTATTTCACCCAATTCATTCCCTTCCCTCTTAGCTCCACAAAAAACGTTCCGCTAAGAGCAAAGGTTTAACGCTTATTTCTTCGGCATACCTTTTATTTCCTGCCAGATCACAGCCTTCTTTAAATTTCTACACAACAGAAAATAAAAGAAGGCTGTGATAGGTAGTCTCCATTCAATACAAATTTCGATTGTCTAAAGTAATTGGTTTTCTTGGATTTCCCGAAAAATCCCAACAAAAAAAGCCGATACTATCCTTGAGCTTATCACCCAATGATAATTCAGCTTCTCTTACCCTATTAACACAAAAATCAGCCGCTGCGTTTTTTGCGGTCGGCTGGATTGCCTCGTTAGAAGTTTTTCCTTAAGTTGTAATATTGACTACATCCCCCATAGTTGTTAGGTTGAAGCATTTGTTAGATATAAATCAATGTAATTATCACATTCGTCGATCACATATTGTGGAACAAGCTGGTAGCTACACGGATTTAATTGGTAAATGTAATCATTTTCAATATGGAAAGCTTCATTAATAAACTTCTGTATGATATCAGAATCGATAACATCCTTTTTATCATCAAAAATAATTCTGAATATATGTAGCTTTTCATAATTATTATTTGCTAATGAGTATAACCTTTTCATTTCTGAATCATCTTTTACTATCTTGAGTATGTCACCATAATCAAAATTACCAATTTTCAGATTGATTTCATCACTGCCAAGTTTAATTTCATTGGCGGTCATCGGTCGAACAATATCATTTTCTTTTAATGTCGGTATATCTCGTTTATGAAATACATTAGAAACCAACTGATACGGAAAACCTTTTTCGTTTGTAATTTCATATAATCTACGCAAATAAACAAGCTTATTTAAATTATTTATACCTAAATTTACATTTTCTTCGTTAATATCAATAAAGGTTTTAATATGTGATTTCAAAATTTCTTTCTCTATAACTTTTCCATGTGTATTCTCAAGGAAAACTGCATGTGGTGTTGGAAATTTATCAGTGTGATGATATACCATATCAACTATTGGTTCAAAATCATGAGTTAATAGTAATACTGTTTTTCCTTTAAAGCACTTTTCTTTCCGAAATAGCATATCCACAATTGCATACTTCTTATTCTTATCGAATAATGAAATTGGGTCATCCAGGACAATCAGATCTGGCTTGTTTTTTAAAGAATCATACATGAATAGCATTAATGAAAAAGCATTTCTTTCACCAAAACTTAAATGAGTTTTTACATCGCGAACCTCATTCTTGATATCCTTATGGATAAGCTTAAGTTTATATTGTCCTTTTTCATCAGCTATTAAGTTAACATTATACTGGTAGCCAGCATTCTTTAAAAACCCATTGATTTCATTACTATTCTCTTTTACAAGTTTTTCAATAAGTTTCTTCTGTTTATTAATACTCCCTTGCAATTCCCCTGCCTTCTCGAGAAGCGAGTTAATTAACGCATTTACAATATCGACTTTTTTTTGAGTACATTCAGATTTTAAGTGATTAAACAAGTTGAGATCAATGCAGTACCCTTTGAGGCTTTCAATGACTTTATCAACATCTTTTAATGAGATGAATCCAAGATTTTGAGCATTAAGAAATTTTTCATTCAAGCGGTCTATTTGATCTTTTACTTCTCTTAAGAAGTTAACATGATCATCAAAATAACCATCTACATTTTTTATAAAAGTATCTATTACCTTTTTTGTATCATCAGAGAAATATTGGTTTAAGCGTTGAAACACTGCGACTATTTTATTAAGGTTCTCTATTGATTTAGTATCATATACATTGCTGACCTGTTTAATTGTTTCTTTCTTATCTGTAATATCGTTCGCGCAATACGGGCAATTTTCAGAAATATCAATATATGGCTTTCCATCTAATTGCCATTTAATCCATTTGTAGTTATTTTCATGTTGAATATAGTCTTTATATGTTTCAAGTCCCTTCGGGATATTTATTACTTTATTTCCAGATTTAAATGCTTTTGACAGATTACTTGAACCGTGAATACCAGATTTTGTCGATTTACCAAAGCTACTACTTAGTTCAACAAAGTCATTAATTAAGTCAGCAATATCTTTATCTTCAGAAAGAAGTTTCTTAATGTTTTCAACCAAGCAATCAATTTCTTTCATGCCTTTTTCGTACTGGTCATCACGAATAAAGATATCAAAACTACCTTTTAGCAATTCATCTGGTTGAAAAATAAATTCATCTATATAGTTTTCATCAAATACCTTAATGCTTTTAATCTGTTCAGCTCCGATAACTTCTGGAGTAATTCCTTGAGACCCAATGCATTTAAATGGAACTAATTCTTTGAGACTTTCAGTGCCATTATTACGATCATTTACAAATGATAAAATCGCTTTCGAAATAGTGCTTTTACCTGTACCGTTTACAGCATATTTGATATTTAGAAAATTTTCTTTTATGGAAAATAAACCTTCATCAATGTTGTTACAGTTCTTGATACGAATATCCACTTTTATCTTCTATTTCTTTTGACTATCAATTTGCTCGACAGCGTCCATCTAACGCAAAGCTAAGTGGGCTGCGCGCTTTTTGCGCAACTCCGCTTGATGGATGGGTTAGGCTTCATGCTGTACAACCAATCCATTCATTGTCGCTATTGAAACGCAGCCAACTGTTATTGCGGACACTAATGAAAAACCCAACAAAGTCGTTGTTGAGGTCGAAAGCGACAAAGAAATTATCACGCACACCTATAGCGACCCCGTCGAACTTACAACGCGGGTCGAAGAGCAGCCAATAATCATTCGACAAAGGAACTGTGAAGCCACAAACATCTAGGTCGAGATCAAAAAGATATAAGCCAGAAATGTTAGAGGTTAGATTTGAATTTAGAGAAGAAGTGAGCTTCGGATTGATGCTTGACGTAAGTTTCGGATTTCGGCTACTTGGAATTTTCATACTGATTCCTTGGTAAAGTGCGTTGAATGATGCCTAACGTTTGCGTTAACCGGACGAGGGTCGCGAAGCGACCCGAAGGTCCGTGTTGAACGCGGGGTTAGGCGTCTTAGCCTTCAAGAAATACGCAGCCTTTCCCGGCTGCTGAAATTTGAACGAGCTCTGGAGTCGTTCGAAATTTCAAGCCAGCGAATGTTACTCTTGCACCGGTTCTCGAAGCGGCTGCTGCAATTTGAACTAACTCAGGTGTTGTTCTCATCGCGGCATCGAGACGGAAACCGCCACCCGCTGCGGCAATTTGAACTAGTTCCATTGTAGTTTTAAGTTCAAAACTCATCTGGTGTTTCCTCACGGTTGAAATAGGACATTGGAATTTACGTCGTCTGATCAGTGCTTCTAGACGCCTAACCAGTTATTATACAGTTACTGGGGTATAGTAAAAAGTTTTGATTCTGTCAATACTATTGAAGGAAATATTGATATCTACTAAATATCATTATACTTTTTAAATGACTAATACGCTCTTTCCGATATTAGTCGTCTCCTAATCCTATGCAACTTATACCAGATGATATTTTGGCTCAATATGAGGACGCCCTTAAGAAGCGGGCGATTCCTGTAGCCTGCTATGCAGAGTATAGGAAATGGTTGCGGTATTATCTTGATTTCCGAAGTAAGTATCCGTTTCCTGATTCCAAATCGGAACAGGTACATTTGTTTATCGGAAAATTGCAAAAAAAGAATCAGTCGCCCGAACAGCAAAAGCAGGCAGCGACGGTATTTGTGCTAATTTTGTGCTAAAACAGACCTAAAAGTATAGAACTAATAGAAGCGAATGGAATAGGTATAATGCCAATAATCCCTTAATTTTAAGGTAAAACAGGAAACCAGCCCAATATCAAGGACTTATAAATTTAATCTATTTCACGTTTGCAACTTGAACCCGCCTTTTAGAAGGTACAGACGCACTGCTGTGCACACCTACTTGAACTTTGGATCTGAAGAAATTGTGTCGTGTCGCAAGTCTTCAGGTTTTTCCAAACGAGGGGTTCGGGTTACAAACCTGAACCCGCACGGGGCGACTTTTAAGCTCCCCTCTAGAAAGAGGGGCTGGGGGTGTGTTATGGCAAACTTACACACCCCTTTATCCCCTCTTTCCAGAGGGGAATCACAAAAGATTGAAATTCCTATACATCGAGAGGCTAAACTGTTATATTCTTATACTATGATGCCGAAAATTCTCGTAAAAGATTTCCATCTCGAACACACCCTCTTGTGTGGACAACTCTTCCGGGCATCCCGCATAGAAGACTGGTATTATATTACCGTGAGAGATCGCATCTTTAGTGTCCGCCAGTCCGCCGGCTATTTAGAATTTCAGGGAGTTGACAGGGAATTTCTCGTTTATTATTTTGCCCTGGACGAACCGTATCCAATTATCTTGAAA
>MHXP01000033.1 GCA_001824485.1 Planctomycetes bacterium GWA2_39_15
ATGAGTATTGTGCCAATCCGTGTTGAAGGGGGAGACATACTCATTTTGGATTTCGGATTTAATAGGTGTTTTATAAAAAAACCACCGCCGCCGAGAACCATAACCCCAATTGCAATACGGACACTTAAGTAGTCAAAGAACCCTTTTGACGTTCCGTGCAAAACTTCTTGCCATGCGATCCGGGTAAGATGACCCCCTGGCATCTCGACAATAATAAATTTGGGATCATCCTCAATGCCCTTAGGCAACGTCCATATTCCTTTTTCATCCAGTGTATCCCTGATAATTACAATACCATCCTCGTCCACTACAGTAACCACAGCGCCAGAGGCAGGGGAATGGTCGCTGAAATTGGCATATAACTTTCCTCCTTCAGAGGATAAATAAAGTCCATGGGCATTTGCTTCAGAAGGCAACAAAAGAAGGATGCTGAAGATAAATATATGCATAAGAGTTTCAATGTTTAAGGGTGGCATGGACAACCCCCTAATTCCCCCTTTGTTAAGGGGGATTAAAGGGGGTTGTCCGTTTCTCAGTTGAAAAGTAGTTCTCATCATGAAACTCCCAGTAATGACGGTTTCACTTTTTGGAGAAAATGCACCAGCCAGAAACTGAGGATACCTTCCACGATGGCAATGGGAACATGGCCAAAGAAAACTAATCTGGCGAGGGGCATAAGCGCCGTATGTGTTGTACATAGCGTTACATACAGTAAACTAGCCGAAATCAGGATTGTTCCACCGCCAATAAGAGAACCTATCCACGGACGTTTTTTAAGAGAAATCTGCCTCATCCACTGACGTCCAAGCGCGCCCATCAAGGCGCCGGGTAAAGCCATCATGACAATGTTAACGCCCAACACGGTGAGCCCTCCAAAACCAATGAATAAAGCTTGCAATAAAAGCCCCACGGTTACTACCGTTAAAGCACCCCAACCCAGTAAAAGTCCTGCAATGCCAGTGAGTACAAGATGCATGCTGAATGGCCCGACAGGCACATGAATTGTTGAACCTGCAAAAAAAGCCGCAGCAACCACCCCGTAAACGCTTACCTGGTCCACCCGTAAGCGGCGAATTGATATTGCCAAAGCGGGGAAGGCTATCGCCCACCCTGTTCCAACAACATACGGAGAGAGGACTCCGTCACTAATGTGCATAAGAAACACCTTATAAAATATTACAATTATGATAAACGTGCTATCGTTAAAGAAAAAAATATTAGCGCTTACATTATTTCCGCCCCGGTTGTTGTCATAGAAAATCCTCCGTGTTTTACCCCTTTTGCGGATTTTAATTTCCCATATAAGGCTTCTATTTCCTTTGGTTTCCCTTTTACCACGATTATTTCAAGACAATTATCGTGATCTAAGTGGATGTGTTGTGTGGAAAGAATGGTGTCATGATAGTCATGCTGGATATCAATGAGGAGGTTGGTCAATTCCCGCTTGTGATGATTGTAAACGATGGTAATTGACCCGGTGACCTCTTTGCCTTCCTGCCATTCTTTTTTGACCAGATCGTCTCTGATCAGGTCGCGTATGGCCTCTGAGCGATTGGTGTATTTTTTCTCTCTTATCCGCTCATCAAATTTCCTGAGCAATTCCTTATCAAGTGAAACTCCAAATCTGACTAAGTTTGACATAAAATTCCTCATATTGCCAGTGCTACCATTTTTAGAATAATAGCACGAATATTAACATAATGTCAAGGGCATTTTTAAATCAAAAGAACACCGCGCTGACAAAACCAATCAGGGCGCCAAAGACGCCTCCCCAAACGACCAGCCAGCCGAGATGCATACGGATCATTTCCTCAACGATTTCTTTTACACGCTGTGGTGTAAGTTCGTTTAATGTGGTTTCCACCATAGCGCTGATTTTTGTTTTAAATGTTTCAAAATCAGTTTCTTTCTGCAGGACAGAGGCTATGTCAATATTGACTAAAATCTCCGATGCCTGTCTTTCGAATTCTATTTTAAAGGGTTTGCGCAGAGGTTCTAGGGCTTTTTCTCCGCCAAATAGTTTAAATACACTGCCATAAGTGGAGCTTTTGATTACCGATATAAAACCTCCAAAAATTTTATCAAAATCAATTTTGTCCATGATTAATTCGGGTTGTATTGTGTGCGGTAATGCACCCTGTGTGACCTTGATAAAATTATCTTTGGTAAAAAAATTCTCCATAATCAGGGAGCGGATGCTCTCTTTGAATTGATCAAACCTGAGGGCAATGATTCCTGAACCATAGAGACCCGGTATTTTTTCAAATAGCATGTATATAGCCACCCAGTTGGTAAAAGCGCCGGATAAGGCAAAGAGGCTTGCCATCATGAGCGCATTGCGACCGATAAATTCAGGAATTAGATATGAAATTGTAAATATGATAGCGGAAACTAAATTAGTCAGGAAGCTTTTGCTTGTGAGCATCCTTAACTTATTTGACTCCAACCAGATTGTTTCTTCCCCAAAAACCTTCGGTGGAAGCTGGCAGGGAATTGCCTCTATTTTTTCTTCAGACATCTCAACTCTCCTGTTCTTGTTGTTTGTAGAGACGCATTGCAATGCGTCTCTACGTTTAAATTATTTAGCTGAGGCTGTGTTTCGTTACAAGCATGGTGTCACTGCTTGATCAATCTGTATTATGCTATGAGTTTATTATTGTCTTATCCGGGAGTCAAGAGATAAGAATGCACGAGATAGTATTACTTTGTAAAAACTTCTTTTCCCCATTATTGTGGGGAAAAGTTTTTGCAAGTTTTGCACTACGCAGTAGGGCGAACTTAAGTTCGCCTTACTCAGCCAGCATACGCAACAGCGTAAAGAGGGGTTAATTTGTTTGCAGTTTTATTGCGATAGGAGATGTTTTATTACATTTGTCAATTCCAAAAATTTGGTTTCAGCATATTGCTCGCATTGACTTCTTGTTGTGCTGTAAAAGAAGTATTATTTTCAGTTTTTAAGAGTAACGTTGTTGATACCTTCGTGAATTCTTGGTATCATCGTTTTTATGAACGATACGTCTGAAACAGATTTTATAAAATTTCTCGGTACGGCAGGGGCCAGGATTGTTGTGTCCAAACAATTACGCGCCTCCGGAGGGATGTGGTATTCCTTAGACGGTTTTAATGTGCTGGTGGATCCTGGTCCCGGTTGTCTGGTAAGGTGCGTTTCAAGCAGACCAAAGATGGACCCAATGAAATTAAATGCTATCATTCTCACTCACAGGCATCTTGATCATGCTGCTGATGTGAATGTAATGATTGAGGCAATGACTAAGGGTGGATTCAAAAGACGAGGCGTTCTTTACACGCCTGAGGATGCACTGGTGGAAGACCCTGTAGTGTTCAAGTATGTTAGAAGCTATCTGTCTCGCATAGAAATTATAAAGGAAGGCGGAAGCTATAAATTATCAGACACGGTTTCTTTCCAAACTCCTTTAAAACACCAGCATCCGAGCGAGACCTATGGTATAAATTTCTTTACCACAAAGTATACCATTTCATTAATAGTAGATACTCGCTATTTCCCGGAATTGTTAAAACATTATAAGGGAGATATATTAATAATTAATGTAGTTCGTCATACGGTAGACAAAGATATGAAGTCGTGGCTCTATCATTTGTGTGTTGGAGATGTGAAGGAAATTGTAAAAACTCTAAAACCAAAAATGACGATCTTAAATCATTTTGGTATGACAATGATCAAGGCACAGCCACGTGTGGTTGCAGAACAATTATCGAAGGAAACAGGGTTGAAAATTATCGCTGCAGGAGATGGGATGAGATTTGATCTTACTGCCGTCTAGTTACTATAAAATCTGCTAATTCTAATAGCGCTGTTTTATATTTAGAATCGGGAAGAGGGGCAATTTCTTCCTGTGCCTGCTTTACAATGTTTTTGGCAGTGTTAAATGCATATTCTACCGCATCATGTTCAGTCAGCAATTCAAGTATTGAGTTCTTGTTTTCTTTTTCGCTGTGCTGGAAAATAAGTGCTTTGGTTGTTTCAAGTTTATTTCTTGGGAGTTGATTAACTAATCTGATAAGAGGTAACGTGAGTTTCCCTTTTTGTATGTCAGAGTTTAATGATTTCCCAATTTCTTCCTCAGTTCCCATTATATCAAGACAGTCATCCACAATTTGAAAGGCAATTCCAATCTTTAAGCCGTAATTGTATAACATATCCGATATCTTACGGTTGGCGCCTGCAAACGTAGCACCAAGCCGGCAACTGGCGGCGCATAACGAAGCCGTTTTCCGTTCAATAATGTCAAAATAATCATTTTCACTAAGTTCCATATCATAACGTCTTTGAAGTTGAATAAGTTCGCCTTCGGACATGATATTAACGGTCTGTGAAAGCAGCAGAGTTGCAACTTGTGAATCAAGGGCGGAAAGTATAGTAAATCCTCTGGAGAAAAGATAATCCCCAAACAGGATAGATATTTCTCTACCCCATTTCGAATTTACTGTTTCGACATGTCTTCTTATAGAGGCTTCGTCAATAATGTCGTCATGGACAAGTGTTGCGGTGTGTACCATTTCTACTACAACGGCGAGGTCTATATGTTGAGGTACCAATTCACCTATGCATTTACCTGATAGCAATACTAAGGCAGGGCGCAACCTTTTCCCTTTATATTTGCTGATGTGGGCTATAAGGTCAGCTAACGAATTGCTTTCGGGTTTTAGTTCTTTATGGAATTGGGTTTCTACCTTATCCAGAAGGTCTTTTATTGTGTCGAAAGCGCCTGCAATTTCCACAATTAACGCACTCCTCTTTTCAATTTAAATTATAATTATTAAAGAAAATTATAATATCAATCTACATCTAAAAAGTCAAACTTCTTTTCAATTTTAACTTACTAATAGCGTCTAGGACGTCATCTGGTGTAATGGAATTAATACATGCAACATGATCACACGTTCGTTTTTCACATGGGCTGCAGGGGATGTCTTTTCTGATAACTACTGCATTTTTTCCATAAGGGGCATAAATTACAGGGTCTTTAGGCCCAAAAATTGCAATTGTTGGAATACCAATACATGAAGCAATGTGGGTAGGCCCGGTATCACCACCGATAAAAATGTGTGCGCGTTGAAGTAACGCTATTAACTGTTTAACCGATGATGTCTTACATGCAATCGTAGCCTGATATTGCATTAATGAAGTAATCTCTTTTGCTATTTTATATTCCAAAGCGCCCCATGTAAAAACGACTGAGTAATCAAATTCCTTTATTAATTGATCTGCGAGACAGGCATAATTTTTAGTTGGCCAGCGTTTGTATTTCCCAAACAGACTTGTTCCTGGATGGATGATTGCAATAGGTTTTTTGTCAAGGTGATTTTGCTGGATAAAATCATCAATATAAAGACGGTCTGTATCAGGTATTGAAAATACAGGTTTTTGATATTTTGGTTCTATTCCCAAACCATGTAAAAGGTTGAGGTATTTGTCAATTCGGTGCATTTTCTTTTGCTGAGGAGTGATTTGTAAGTTGGTAAAAACAAAATTAAATTCCTTGCAATAGCCCTTAGAAAACCCAATTCTTGTCTTTGCCTTACTTAGATAAGTTAATAAACCACTTTTAAAATTACCATGGAAGTCTAATGCAACGTCATAATTTTTATTTCTTAATTTTTTTAAAAACGTTCGTATTCCTGGAATTATCTTAAAATATTTCTGGGGGTATTTAAGATAGGTTTGCAATTGTCTTCTTGGAAATACGATAACCTCGTCAATACATGGAAGTCCTTCAACCAAATCCTTAAGTTTGTCCTCTACAAGCCACGAAATATAAGCGGAAGGGAAGGCAGTTCTCAAATTCATTACGGCAGGTATTACGTGAACGATATCGCCCATAGCGCCTAAACGAACAACTAAGATATTTTTTGGATTACCGGATGGTCCTGTCATTTGATATATGTTAAAAGAGTTTGAATTAAAGACTTAGATATTACTATAATCCTTGTAAAACTTCTTTTCAATAATAAATAAATCAAACTAATTTGCGTTTGTATTTGGTTTATATTCCGATATATAATATTTGTTCAACGATTAGCCTTCAACAATCATGAGTAAAGAGCGGCAATGGGGGGGGCGAAATTTATATTCGGCATGCTCGTATTTACCATGAAAAGGTGAATGAAAATTATTGTGACGATTATAATAATTTGCACTTATCTTGTTCACATGGAAATCCGGAAGCCGATTCTTATCAGCTATGAGGCATAAAAAAACAGGCAGCCATCATGTCACATAAACAAAAGGTACCACCTGCTTTCTCAAGGGTTGAAAGGGGAGATACGACTTTATTTATAAAAGAAGGGTATAAAGAAATAATATTACGCATGGTTTTTGATACTGAGCAAAGTCGGAGAAAGACATCTTTGCTTAAGCAAAATCAAAACGGAGAGAAAGGCAGCGCTGACGTAAAATTTGGAAGGGGAAGTTATTTGTCTGTTCCTATCGCAAATAACAGTGAAGAAAGGTTTATTATCAGAGATTACAGACATGGTGGTTTATTGGGTAAGCTGTTTGGTGGTATTTTTTTAAACGGGAACAGACCTTTAAACGAAATATATATAAACGAGATTGCATTTCAAAAGAACGTTCCAACTGCTGAAGTGATTGCTGTATGTAAGAGAAAATTATGGGGCATATTTTACAAGGCAAGCTTCATTTCAAGGGAAATAACAGGTGCAACTGACATAATTCAATTTTTAAAAGAATCTGCATTGGAGTTTGTCCAAAAGTCTAAAAAATCTATAATTTTTGCTCTGGTAAAACTGATAAGGAATATGCATGATGCGGGTATATATCACGCTGACTTACACCTGAAAAATATACTGTTAAAAAAAGATTCTAATGGAAAGTTTAGTGCATATATAATCGATCTGGATAAATCTGTCTTCTTAGATAGATTAAGTATTGATCAAAGGATTAGAAATTTGTTGCGCCTCGATCGTTCTGTTGTGAAATTACGCTGGCTTTCTGGTGAAACATTCATAGGTATGGGCGAACAGCCGTTCGCTTTTACGCATGCTTTGAAGCAAAAAGCGGACTTGATTTCTGCGACAGACAGGTTAAGGTTTTTTAAGTCTTATATGTTATATGACAATGCGCTTACTAAGGATTGGAAGATGTATATCCGTCAGCGCCAGTCGCATTATTCTATGCATAAGTTTTGGTGGTTTGTGTCAGGTCTATTTCGAAAGTAGAGGATAACCGTGTCAATACAAAATATTATTTGTCCAATCATAGCATATTTTATAGGCAGTATTCCTTTTGGTTTTTTAATAACTAAATTTATAAAGGGTGTTGATATCAGACAGGTAGGCAGCGGCAATCCGGGTGCAACGAATGTCGCAAGGGCATTGGGTAAACCTTATGGAATATTGGTGTTTATCTTAGACATGTTAAAGGGTTTCTTGCCCGTTTATTTTTTTGATAGGTTATTTTCAGGTTATGGACATAACTTGTCGTTAATATTATGCGGGGTGGGGGTAATATGCGGTCATACATTCCCAATATTTCTTGGTTTTAAGGGAGGAAAGGCAGCGGCAACAGGCTGCGGTGTTTTTCTGTGGTTAGCCCCTGTGCCTATCTTTATTTCTGTTACCGTCTGGTTACTGATAGTCGCTGTTTCCAAATACATATCTCTGGGTTCGATGCTCAGTTCGGTGGTATTAGTAGTAAGTCAGATTGTATTGGGTAAAGATCCGTTTGGTAGCGGGCTTTACCTGACGCTATTTTCAATATTCATCTCTGTTCTTATTATTATTCGACATAAGCCAAACATAAAAAGAATCCTGAATGGCACCGAAAGCAAAATAGGCAAGAAGGCTAATTCGCCTGATTCCGCTGAAAATTAGTAAATTTACCCACGAAAGACACGAAACATACGAAATCCCTTTCGCGTACTTTGGCGTCATTCGTGGGCATCTCTATTAACAAAAATATCCTTGACCTTTAAAATGCGTGGGGTATAGTATTTTCCTAGGTGGATGGTCACCAGTCCAAATACCAGGGAAGAGGTTGTAAAATCCTGGGGCGTCAGGACAACAGCCACAGAGCCTCATTTAATCCCGTTTCGGGAGCGCCAACCTCATTGTGACATCCACCCCTTTATATTACTCTCGTTTCTTTAACGATTAGAATCGTTGGGTTTCGCCTTCAGACTGTGCCAAATGAACTTTGCATGGACAGCCTTTGTACAGTAAAAAGGTATGA
>MHXP01000034.1 GCA_001824485.1 Planctomycetes bacterium GWA2_39_15
TTTTATCTTTTAAAACCCAACCTAATTAAATCATAAGTCCGGCTACAATTCAAAATTTTACTCCTCAGTAATATCTATAACGGCGTCTTTGGTGGTACGCCAGTTTTTGATATCAATGCCTTCATATCGGCGTCCGTCTGGGTATTCTTCAGATTGTAATAATCCATAACCCCCAGATTACCTTCGCGGAATGCCTGTGCAATTGCTTTTCGTACGTCTGCTTCAGCCGCTAATACTTTAGCCATATTTTCTTCTGAAAGCGCTTTCATCTCCTGACCACGTACAATTGCCGCACCTTGTCGTCTTTCGGATTCTGCCTGTGCTGTGCGTTTATCTGCCTCTGCCTGTTCAGCTTGTAATTTTGCGCCAATGTTATCACCTACGTCTATATTGACAATGTTAATTGAAAGAATTTTAAAAGCTGTATCTATATCAAGACCTTTGTCCATAACAAGCTTGGATATAGAATCAGGGCTTTCCAGCACTTTTTTATATGTTTCAAACGAGCTGATAGTTGTAATAATGCCTTCGCCAACACGCGCAATAATGGTTTCCTCCGTTGCTCCACCTATAAGCTTGTCAATCTTCGCACGAATGGTTACGCGTGCCCTTACTCTCAATTTTACACCGTCCTTCGTTATGGCATCCAGTGTAGCGCTACCCTTGGCAATATCGGAACAATCAATTACCTTCGGGTTGATACTGGTTTTTACGGCATCAAATACATCTCTTCCTGAGAGATCAATGATGCAGGCATTTTCAAAGCTAAGTTCAATTTTTGCCTTACATGCCGCAACAATAGCGCGAACTACATTGCTAATGTTTCCGCCTGTTAAATGATGTGCTTCCAGAGATTTGGGGGCAATATCAATTCCCGCCTTCTTTGCCATAATACAGTGTTCGATAATGGTTCGTGCATTAACGTGTCGCAAAGCCATACCTACAATTTGTAAGAATGACACATGGACGTCTGATGCAAATGCTTTGATATAAAGCCAGCCAAATTTAAATATTATGAATACGAATGCAAGTATAAATAAAAATAGTATAACGAACGTGAGAATCGAGGTGCCTGGGCACGTCGCCAGAAGTGGTAAATATTGCATATGCTCCCCCTTTGAAGATAGCGTATTTTATAGTGTTAGGCTATTAACCATCTTTTATTTGTAAGTTTTACAGAAAGGGTTGTATGTTATGAGTTGAAAGTTGTAAGTTATTGTTTCAATTTTCATTGGAAAGCGGCTCTCTTTTTTGGCTTCCTTCAATTTCCGTTGGAAGGCTGATTCGTGAAAATAATACTTTCTTACTTTGCATCGGATTGCAAATCGCTTAAATACCATGCAGCTGGGTTACATAATACCATTTTCAGACATTTACGACGGTTTCTGGAAAGTGAGCTAGTAATTTATTTCTTTCCGGTTGGTTTGTCAAGCGAAATAAGGACACGCGGCGTTTGCCTCTAATTACATCTGTTCGGGTGCATGCATGCCGAGGATATTAAGGCCATTTTTTATGACCTGCCGGGTGGAGTCTATCAGCAATATCCTTGCCTTTGTCAAATCGTCATCTTCGGACAAGACGCGATGAGTATTGTAAAATCTGTTCAGATTACTGCAAACATCAATAAGATAGTTGCATATCAAAGACGGTTCATAAAATTCTGCTGCTTTCTGGATAATCATGGGAAATTGTGACAAATTCTTAACAAGAATAAAAGTCTCGTCTTCTTTCAATAATTCATGATTTATGTCAGTTGTTACAGGTTTGCCGTATTTTCTTAGAATACTGCAGAGTCGGGCATGTGTATACTGGATATAAGGGCCTGTTTCACCATCGAAATTAAGCGCCTCATCCCAATCAAAGACCACATCCTTATTGCGTTTTGTGCACAAATCAGCAAAGATAACAGCGCCAATGCCTACATCATTTGCTACGGCCTCTTTATTTTCTAAAGAAGGATTCTTTTCTTCTATAATCTTTCTGATGCGTTCGACGGCCTCAATCAACAAGTCTTCAAGAAGAACAACTTTCCCTTTACGGGTAGACATCTTACCATCCTTAAATTTCATGAGACCAAAATCTACATGCACACAACGGTTTGCCCAATCGTATCCCATTAATTCTAAAACTTTGAAAACCTGCTTAAAGTGTAGTTTTTGCTCAGAACCAACCACATAAATCATTTTGCCAAAGTTGTAGGTCTTCTTCCTGTATTCAGCGGCTGCAATGTCACGTGTGGCATACAGAGTAGTTTCATCTCTTTTGCGCAAAAGGCACGGTGGCATATCGTAATGCTCTAAATCTACAATCAATGCCTGCTCACTAATTCTGGTCAGCCCTTTTCCATTAATCCTAGCCACAGTATCCTCTATCATTGTATTATAAAAACTCTCACCAATAAAGGCGTCAAAGTGTATTCCCAGCATATCGTAAATCTTCTGGAATTCTTTTAAGCTGATGTCTTTAAAATGTTGCCATAGTTCTTTTGCCCCAAAATCTCCCGCTTCAAGTTTCTTGAACCATTCCCTTGCCTCATCTTCCATGCGGGGATTCTTTTCTGCCTCTTGATGGAATTTCACGTAAAGATTATTCAGGTCTGTAACAGTACAGGATTTATGGGTATCTTCAGTCCCCCATTTTTTATAAGCAACAATCAATTGCCCAAATTGTGTCCCCCAATCGCCAAGGTGATTAATTCCAACGCATTTGTATCCAAGTGTTTTGTAAATATTGTAAATTGCGCTTCCGATTAATGCAGAACGAAGGTGGTGAACGGCAAGATGTTTGGCAATATTTGGGGAAGAATAATCAATGACAATAGTCTTGCCAATGCCTATATTTCCGTGACCGTAGCGGTCTTTCTCTTCATAAATATTTTTCAATACCGTCTCTGAGAAGATTGCTTTGTCCACAAAGAAGTTCACGTAGGGACCGACAGCCCTTATCTCCGAGATAGGGCTAATGGCATGTAATGTTTTGGATAATTCTGTAGCGATGGCGTTTGGGGATTTTTTAAGAGTTTTTGAGAGGGCGTAGCAGGGAAATGCGTAATCACCCATCTTGAAGTCGGGTGGAATCTCTATAAGTTTTTCTATGTCATTTTCCTGTAGGTTTGTTCCTTCATTTAATAAAGATACGATGTTTTTTATAAAATAATCCATATTGAAGTTTTTCTCTGAGACCTCTGTGGTTAACTTTTTTTTAAACCAAACCCATCTTCCTTTTCACTTCGGACATTGTATTTTCTGCTATATTTTTACATTTTTTTGCACATGTGTGTAGGAGGTCTAGTAGATAGGTTGTGTCTTTAATCAATTGTTCATATCTGTAGCGAATTGGGGTGAGCACCTCAACAATATTGTCAGACAAAATTTTTTTGCATTCAATACAGCCGATTTCAGCAGTACGGCATACAACATTTATGCGATCAATCTGTTCCTTCTTTGAAAAGTGTTTGTGTAAAGTAAACAAGTTGCAAATTTCTGGATTACCTGGATCGGTACGCCTTTTTCTGTTCTCGTCTGTTACTGCAGTGGATAGTTTTTTCCATATTGATTCAGGAGTTTCCACAAGTGAAATATAATTTCCGAGACTCTTACTCATTTTGGTCTTACCGTCAAGTCCCATGATACGGGGCGCCGCAGAAAGGACTTCCTGTGGATCGGGGAATGTTTCTCCATATCGTAAATTAAATTTTCTGGCAATCTCCCTTGCAAGTTCGATATGCTGAACCTGATCTTCGCCCACAGGCACAGCTTCACCTTTATACAGCAAGATGTCAGCAGTCTGCAAAACGGGATATGTAAACAATCCTGCGTTGATATTTTCCCTGTGCTGCTTTGATTTGTCTTTAAATTGGGTCATGCGTTCCAGATGTCCCATAGGGGTTATCGTATTTAATATCCATGCGAGTTCTGTGTGTTCCGGGACGTACGATTGGACAAAGATGGTACACCGATTGGGGTCAAGGCCAGCCGCAATATTTACAGCCGCCGCATTGAGAATACACCTCTGCATTTCTTTCGGGTCGTATTCTATTGTAATTGCATGATAATCAACGATGCAAAAGATACAATCGTACTGTTCAATCATTTGTACCCAGTTCCTGATAGCTCCCAGGTAATTACCGATGTGCACATCGCCACTGGGTTGAATCCCGCTAAATAATCGCTTTTTCATAAAATTCCTTTTTAACCACAAATCTGTGTAATCTGCGGAATCTGTAGTTTTCTTACTTTATAAAACCTTTCGCAGTATCTTTTTGATTCTTCGGGCTGCTTCCCTCGTATTTTTGATACTGGGTACTAAGGCGAACCGCACGTAACCTTCACCCGGATTTAACCCACTCTCCGTCTTATCGCTAATCCATGCTCCTGGTGTCGCTACAATAGCAATATCAGGGGAAAGCAATTTCCTGGCAAAGTCAACAGAGGTCATACCCAGCGGCGCCTTTTGCCAGAGATAAATCGTGGCTTCAGGGGTACAGTCAGGCAGTTTGATGCGCTTGAATGCATCCACCAGTAAATCCCTTTTGATCCTGTATTCAGCCCGCATCTTTTCGACGTGTGTTTCATCGCTGAGGGCGGCAACTGCCCCGTCTTGTATAAACGTTGCCGTGCCGGAATCAATATTTGTTTTTACCTTTTTGAATATATCCACTATCCGCTTGTCACCTGCTACCCAGCCAACACGGTAACACGTCATAGCGCTTCTCTTGGAAAAAGAATTAAAAACGATAACTCCTTCTTTTGTAACCTCAAGTATGCTGTGAGGGGGCTCATTATAGTAAATTTCGCTATATGCCTCGTCAGAGGCAATAATGATATTATACTTTTTGCCAAACTCTACGACTTCCTTTAGATATGACAAAGGAGCAACAGCGCCGCTGGGGCTGTTGGGATAGTTAATCCATAAAATCTTCGCCTTTTTGCATACTTCTTCTGGTATAGACTTCAAGTCTATCAGGAATTTATTTTCTGCAAGCATCGGCACGTAATAAGGAATACCCTCTGCGAACAATGTTCCACGTGTGTACGGAGGATATCCAGGAGTAGGGATGATTACGTAATCACCGGGATTGATAATTCCCTCTGCAAAGTTGAATACTGCTTCTTTAGAACCAATTGTGGATGAAATTTCGGTAACCGGATCCATTTGCACACCGAACCTCTTTTGTATCCAATGGGAAATAGCTTGTCTAAATTCAGGTGTGCCGATATAACTTGGATAACCTGAAGATTTGCGAAGTGTTATTCCCTTTTGAGTCGCCTTGCGCACGATCTCCGGCGTTGGCGCAGTAGGGTCGCCCACTCCAAAATCAATCGGGGTAATTCCCTGTGATTTTAATTTTTCAACTTCTTTGTCTACCTCTGCAAAAGCATACGCACCAATTGACTGTAATCTCTTTGATGCCACAATCTCCATAAATAAGATACCTTTCTAATAATCTATTTTTTTGATGGGTCTGTAATCGCAGGTTTAACAGGACTTCTTTTGGCTGTCATCTCTTTGATTTCTATTTCTAGTACATTTGTCTTATTCAGCATTGCCTCTGTAAAAGGAACTTTAGGATTCTGAGGCGCATACTTACTGGCAAGTTTCTGAAGGGCTTCGTTCTTTGCATTGAGGTCGGTAAGTATTTTTATCCTACCGAACAGTATCACAGATCTGTAAGCAACCGAAGAAGCGCAGGTGGGCTGCTTAACAAGCACATTTGTAACTTCTTCCACCTCAAAACAAATGTTTTGATTAACTCTGATATTTTCGAGCTTTCTGCCTTCGTTTGCGCAGTGGAGAAATATTCTGGAAGCTTCGCTGTCGTAAGTAAAGTTCACTGGTGTGATATATGGAATTCCATTGGCGCATGTCCCCAATCTTCCCACCATGGCGGTTGAAAGAATGTCTTCTATTTCATTCTTATCAGTTATTTCTTTATCTTTTCTTCTCACAGATTATATTTTTCTTCCAACAGCCTCGGCTACAGGTTTTAGTTCCTGCATTAACTGGTCAAATGCCTCGAGGGTAATTGTTTGTGGACCGTCCACAAATGACTTTTCAGGTTCTGGATGTGTTTCAATCAGCAAACCATCAGCACCCACTGCAATTGATCCTTTGGACATTGGATTAACAAGACTCCTCTTTCCTGTTCCATGGCTGGGGTCTACAATAACAGGCAAATGTGTCATTTCCTTAAGTTGAGGAACGATACTCAGCGACAGTGTAAAACGGGTAAAAGTTTCAAAGGTTCGAATCCCCCTCTCACAGAGAATGACATTTGGATTATTCTGTGCAAGTATATATTCTGCTGCCAATAAAAATTCTTCAACAGTAGCCGACATCCCGCGCTTTAAAATCACAGGCTTGCCTGCTTCTCCCACTGCGCGCAATAGTAAGAAATTTTGCATATTACGGGTTCCGACTTGTAATATGTCGCTGTACTTGCTTACTAATTTTACATGCTCAGGGGTAAGCACCTCTGTGACGATAGGTAAACCAGAAGCCTCACGAGCGCGTGCCAGATGTACGAGACCTTCTTCCTGAAGACCCTGAAATGTGTAAGGATTGCTGCGTGGTTTAAATGCCCCGCCCCGCAATGCGGTTGCACCCGCATCTCTCACCCTTTTTGCAATTTCAACAATCTGCTCTTTGCTTTCTATAGCGCACGGTCCTGCAATAACGGCAATATGTTCTCCGCCGATTTTCTTGCCATTACTAAGATGAATAATTGTTTTAAAATCCTTCCCTTCTTTACTGGCTAGTTTATACGGCGCAAGAATTGGAACGGACTTTTCCACGCCGGGCATAACGTCCCAAAAATCAGCTGGTACTATCCGCTCATCCCCAATAATTGCAATTACGTTTCGGTTAGTTCCCTGTAACAAAACTCCCTTTAAGCCAACCTTTTCTACACTTTCAAGAATATGGTTAATATCTTTTTTTGTAGAATCGGCTTTCATTACAATAATCATTAGCTGCACCTCCACCAAAATTGTGGGCAAAAAAAAACCCTAAAACGAACGGTTTTAGGGCATTATATCAATATTCAATAATTTAATATCGAACCCTAAGACCTTCCTCTCTCATAATAGTATCTAAAGTAATAGAATGTTGAATATAATTTCATAGAGAACAAGTGTACATGGCAAGGTATTTATTGTCAAGTGTAATTTGACGTTCCGGAATTTTCAAATAACCATGAAATTGCTGAGATACAAAGAGTAGAGGCTGGTTTGAATCTGCTCCTACTACTCTACTACTTTGGGATCAAGCTTTTAGGTGATTTATCATCGGGCATTATAATTTGGGAAAGGTCGGCTACTTTTTGGGAATATAACTCGTTGATCTCCTTTAGGAGGAGAAGTCTATTGTTGCGAATTTTTTCATCCTCTACATTCACAAATACCTTGTCAAAGAAGGCATGAACAGGTTTGGCAAAGACACTGCAATATTTCTCAGACGCCTCCTTGTATTTTTTATCGTCTATTTGTTTTCGGATAGTCGCCTCGTTTTCTTTGTAGAGATCCCATAGTTTACGTTCTTCAGGTTCGGCAAATAGAGCTTCATTTACTGTCCCCATGCTGTTTGCCTTCTTGCCGATGTTGAATGTTCTTTCAACGACAGTGACCAGACCGAACCACCACTTTTCTCTGGAAATATCGGATACCGTCTTTAATCTTTGTGAAAAATCACAGATGTCATCAAACCCCACCCCTGCATTCAAGATTGCATTTACAAGATCGTAACGATAACCTTTTTCTATATTTATATTAAACAATCTATCTTTAAGAAATTCCTTTATTTTTGGCACTAATTCAGTAAGTATTTTAGGATGACTATGCAATGGGTTTTCTGGAAACATAGGAAGCAGATTTAATGATTTAGCAAAGACTTCTTTGAGTTCTAACGTAAACGCATGTTCTTCAATTATACGAATAATACCAAAGGCATGCCGCCTCAGTGAATAAGGGTCCTGTGACCCGGTAGGAATCAGGTCGAGGGCAAAACAACTGGATATCGTATCAACCTTATCGGCTAAACCCACAACAGCGCCAATCTTTGACGCAGGGATATTATCTGCGGCATAACGAGGCATATAATGTTCAGCAATTGCTGTGGCGACTGATGGTTCTTCGCCGTCCCATTCAGCATACTCCCTCCCCATAATTCCCTGTAACGATGGGAATTCTCCGACCATCTGTGTTAAAAGGTCTGCCTTGCACAATAATGCCGCACGTTTGGCTAATTCAGCATCTTTAATAGCCAACTTATTACAATTAATTAATCTGTGCGATATAAAGTTGGAAAGTTCAACAATTCTATTTGTTCTGTCATAGTAATTCCCCAGCTTTTCAAGAAAGGCAAGATTTTTTAAATCTTCCACTCGTCTTTCAAGAGGTATTTTTCTATCCTCTTTCCAGAAGAATCTGGCATCGGAGAGTCGCGCCTTTAAAACACGCTCATTGCCCTGAATGATAGTGCTGGCATTACTTTCGTTGCGATTGAGTACCGCTATAAATTTGTTTAAAAGCTTTCCGTCTCTTTTTTTGATAGGGAAATATCTTTGATGTTCCTTCATGGCAGTTTCTATAACATCCGCTGGAACGTCAAGGAATTCCTCATCAAAACTGCATTCAATGGCGTTAGGATATTCCACAAGGTTGGTTACCTCATCCAGCAACGCTTCATCGTCAATGGTTGTGCCATAAGGAGACATCAGTTGCGTTATTTTTGTCCTTAATATTTCACGGCGCTCTGTCATGTCAACCACAACTTTTTCCTGTTTGAGTAATCGTTTGTATAAATCCCAATTAGCCTCAGAAACCTCAATCTTCTTTCCTGACAGGAAAGGATGTCCAAAGATGCATCTGCCGGCCGCAATCCCATTGATTTCCAGAGGAATCACCTTATCCCCAAACAGTGCGAGAAATGAGCGTATTGGACGGGCAAAAAACAAACTATTCCCTTTCCATTTCATTGATTTAGGGAACGAAACACTTTTGACTATTTCAGTTAGCATATCTGGCAGGATTTGCAATGTTTCCCTGCCTTCTATCCTCTTGATCGCAAAACAATATTCTCCTTTAGGAGTCTTTTTTATTAGAAGATTATTTGTGTCAACATTCTGAGACTTAGCAAAACCCAAACCTGCTTTAGTAGGATTTCCCGCTTTATCAAAGGCAATTGATGCGGATGGTCCCTGGATTTCTTCGGTTACACTCTCTTGTTTTTGCGGTAAGCCTTTTACAAATAGTGTCAATCTTCTGGGTGTGCCCGTACAATAGATAGAATGCATCTCTAAACGATGTTTTTCTGCCAGCCCTGCAAATAATATCTGCATTTGATTCAGTGCGGGAGTAATATAACTGGCAGGAATCTCTTCGGTGCCGATTTCAAAAAGCAGGTCAGTCATGTTAGAGTCGTATGATATGTTTTTTGTTAATGCCTTTCAATGCATTACGGGTATCTATAATCAGTTTAGAGTGGGACACAATCAGTTCATAATTAAAATTGCTGTGATCTGTCACTATAACGGAACAATCTACCTTAGACAATAACTCTTTAGACAGAGGTTTCGATCTTGAATTAAATCCATGAAAATTGATTTCTGGAATATACGGATCCGTGTAAGTTACTCTGGCCCCTTTAAGCCGCAGGATATTCAAAATTTCGAGGGCTGGCGATTCCCTGACATCATCAACGTCTTTTTTATAAGCAACACCAAGAATATGGACGTTAGAACCCTTTACGCTTTTCTCCGCATTGTTTAAGGCATCCGTAATCTTTTCCACAACAAATTCGGGCATAGCGCTATTTATCTGGTCTGCAAGTGCGATAAAACGCAACTCAAATCCATTTTTCTTTGCAACCCATGAAAGATACCACGGGTCAATAGGAATACAATGTCCTCCCAAACCGGGACCTGGGTAAAATGGCATAAAGCCGAATGGTTTTGTCTTTGCGGCGTCTATAACTTCCCATACATCAATGCCCAGCCTTTGCGCCATTATGGCAATCTCATTAACTAATGCAATATTGACGTTCCGGAAGGTGTTTTCCAGGAGTTTTACCGTTTCCGCCACCTTTGGAGACGAAACAGGTACAATCGTTTCAATAATCTGACTATATAAGCAATGTGCCAATTCTGTACATTGTCTGGTTACGCCACCTACTACCTTGGGAATGTTCTTAACTGAATAATGCTTATTTCCGGGGTCAATACGTTCTGGGGAAAAAGCAAGATAGAAATCCTTGCCTGCCTTTAGCCCGCCCTCCTCTAACATCGGCTGCACCAGCTCTTCCGTTGTGCCAGGATACGTAGTGCTTTCCAAAATGAAAAGCTGACCTTTGTGCATATAATTCTTAATCTCCTGACCCACGCTAATAATATAGGAGACATCAGGGTCTTTTGTCTTTGTCAGAGGCGTGGGGACACAAATGCTTACAGCGTCTAAATTTGACAGAGCGCTGGCATCATCAGTTACTCGGAAAAGCCCCTTTTTAACAGACAGTGCGATCTCCTCATCTCCTACATCTATTACATACGATTTACCTTTCTTAAGAGACTCAACCCGTTCCTTGCTTTTATCAATTCCTGTTACACAATATCCACTTCGTACGAATTCAAGCGCAAGTGGTAATCCAACATAACCGAGTCCGACAACGCCGATTTTTGCCTTTTTTGTTTTAATCTTTTCTAGTAATTTATCCATTTTACCAGCAATAAGTTTTTCCCCCTGATTATTCTCCATGAGTGCAGAAAGCAGGGGCAGGTCTTGGAAATAGTACAAATCAAATGATAATCGGTCAAACAACGGATTGCAATAAAAAAAGGCATACCCGTCACTTATACTCCTTGACATTAACTGATTACTTGCGTAGAATCCGTATAAATGTGCTAGATCTAAACTGTAAGGTAGTAAACAAATGCCCAGAAAATACATTTCCAGCCTGAAAAGCGGCGAGCTTGTAGAAGATGTCTTTCTTGTATTGAAAAAGGAAGTCAAAGAAACAAAAGAAAGAAAACCGTATCTTAACCTCCAGCTCGCCGACAAATCCGGTTTCCTTGAGGCGCGGAAATGGGATGCATCACCGCAACTCTGTAACAGTTTTAATAAAGATGGATTTGTAAAGATAAAA
>MHXP01000035.1 GCA_001824485.1 Planctomycetes bacterium GWA2_39_15
AATATGGGTGTTAAATATTAAAAATTTCGTCTTGTGTAGTTGCCCCTAATCTATATTGATATCTATTGCTTTTGGCACAAGATATTGAAATAAGCAATAAGCTTATTTCAATGTTTCATAAATTATAGAATATATTAAAAAAGGCATGTTTATTTACTATAAACATGCCTTTTTGTATTTAATCTTTGAATTATCGAAAGAGTTACTTGGCAGCCTTTTCGTGCTGGTGATCCTTTGGGACCTCTTTCTCGCAATCGAAGCAGAAATAAGTTTTTCCACACTCATGTCCTTCTCCAACTTCTATTTTGCATGTAGGACAAAAATGGGTCACACCACAGATATGATCATCCCCCGCTTCTTTCTCGCAATCGTAACAGAAGTAAGTAACATCGCAGATGTGACCTACCCCAACTTCTTCTTCGCACTTCGCACAAAAAGTTGTTACACCACAAATGTGACCATCTCCAACCTCTTTTTTACAATCATGGCAAAAGAATGTTAAATCACAGATGTGACCAGATCCGACCTCCTCCTTGCATTGTTGGCAATAGTCTGTAAGACCACAAATGTGTCCTTCTCCAACCTGTTTGTTGCAAGTGGCACATTGGTGTAATGGCTCTGGTTTGATTTGTGCTGGTTCATCTGCAGGCGCTGCAGGGGCGGCGGCTTCAGGCGCAGGTGCTGCAGAAGGAGCAGCGGCTTCAGGCGCAGGAGCTGCCGGTGCAGGTGCTACTACAGGTGCAGAAGGTTGAGCCGGCTCGGCCGCGGGAGCAGCAGGAGCGGCAGCTTCAGGTGCAGCTGGTGCAGGTGCAGAAGGTTGAGCCGGTTCGGCCGCAGGTGCAGCAGGAACAGCGGCTTCAGGAGCAAGAGCGGCTGGCGCAGGTGCTTCTGGCGCTGAAGGTTGTGCGGTTTCTGCTACAGGTGCTGTTTCTCCTGCTGGGGCAGACACAGGAGCTTCTTCTGGCTTTGCCTCCTCTTTAGGAGCAGCCTGTACTTCCACCGTTAATTCCGGCGGTTTTGTTTCTTTTACTTGTGTCTGAGTGGCAGCACAAGAACTTAAAAAGATTGTTAGACTTACTAAACCCACACCTAAAAAACCTTTTTCCATAATCTTTCTCCTTATTATAAAATAGTTATTACAATTAGTTCCTAATACTATGGTTGACCAATAATTCTAACTCATCGGGTATTTCCTGCTTTTTCAATGCCATATCTATTGCAGTGAAAAAGTTTTTTTGTACGGTATCTGCTGTAATCTTAAATAGTGTTTTTTTATCGCTAATATTACCAAAATTGCTAAGATCGATACTGCCTGCTGCCATAGTTGCATGTCCACCTGCATTCATAAATCCAAACGCCTTTTGCAATAACAACGCAAGATTGATTCTTGAATCTATGCTTCTGGCAGATAACTGAACTTTGTCTTTATTAATGCCAAAGATGAGTACAGTAAAGATACCTTCCATCTGTAACATTAATTCGGCTGCCTGTGGTAAGGCATCTCTGTCAGTTATTAATTCCACAAATGATATTAAACATGAACCTCTTACCTCGCGGTTTCGTATTGCCCTTCCGATAACGTCTATGGTTTCTGGGTTCATATGAAAGGTCTCTATTTGGTTTAGTAACCTTATGTCCACCAATGGTGATAGATAAGCAGCAGCATCGATATCTTCAGTGGCAGTGTTTCTAGTAAATCCACTAGTATCTACTCTGATACCATAACGAAGTGCTGTAGCGAGGAGTGAGTCTGGCACAATATCTAAATTTCTCAGATACATCGTCATAATAGTAGAAGTGGCGCCAATATTTGGTAATATTTCGATAAATTCCCCTTTTACAAGACTAAAGTCAGTTTGGTGGTGATCAATAATGATGTTAGGAATTACATCAGGGGGTAATATATTATTCTTTGAACTGATGGATGCCTCTATTAATGCTATTTTATCTACTCTATTAACTATTTCCAGTACATCATTTGTATTTTCTAATTGAACGAGGTCGGCTTCTAGCAGGTTGACCAATGTTTTGTTTTGCTGATGTCCAATATTTCCACCATAATAAATCCTTGATTTGACATTGTATTTTTCAGCAATACGTTTTAACGCAAGACCAGAGGCAATTGCATCGGGGTCAGGATTATCCTGTAAAAAAATTGCCAAACCTTTACAAATTGCTGCCTTTATAACATTTACTAAATGGAAAACAGACCTTTTTAATTTAGCGGTTTCAAGCTCATTCAGGATAGTATGTGTAATTATTCCGACAGTTTGGACAATACGGTCTGCACCGCTTTCTAATAACTCAGAAGCCTCCTTCTCGTTGGTGGCTATTGATAAAATAAATTTATCAGGGAATGAATTCTTAATGCGTTTTACCAGGATCAAGTTATCTTTAAAATTATTTTGCAAGAGAATAAAAGCCATGGTGTCTTTTGTTGGTAATGAAGCCAGATCTAATGTGTGAATATTTGCTACGAGAGTGTGAATATAAGATTCTTTTAATCTTATTAAGGTTGTTTCATCACTGACGACTATAAATATTTCCGCTCCTGATTTGCTTAAATTTTGGGCTAAAACACTTACAATGTCATTGCAGCCCAGGATTATATACATCATTACATCCTTAATTGCCTTGTGAATCTTAATTTTGGTAAAACCAAACGTTTTTGATTATACGATTATATCTTTTTGAAGTCAATATCAAAAACATAATGCATTTTAAATTTAACCTTATACAGATATGAGAGTTATATACTGGATTTTGCAAAAGTAATAACCTGTATAGTAACTATACCTAAGTTTTGTCTTGAAATAAAAGGACAGATTTATGTAACATCTTTTTTTGTTAGTCGGCATATTTGGTTATAAATTTAGATTCTTTGCTTTGCAAAGAGTAGCATTGTCTTTTCAATTTTAGATAGTTAAAGAGATTAAATACTCTCATTGTCGAAAGTGCCGAGAGTAATGTTTATTTAGAAAGTTAATGAATATGCAGATTTATGAAATTGTTGAGAAATTTGATATTCCAAGGCGTTTATGGGAGGAATCTATTGAAAGACACGATGTAATCCGTGATGAATTTGATGGCATTTGCTTTTACAGGGTAACGAAAAAGGTTGGAATTCTTGAAAGGGGATCGATCGTCACACAAGAGGGCATCGTCTTTGATTTTCCACGCATTGCCAGAATATTGCATCTTGAAAACGGAATATGTAAGGCATATACCAAACCATTTTATATTGAAGAAAAGGTTGACGGATACAATGTTAGAGTTGCTAGTATTCAAGGGCGTGTACTAGTCTTTTCGCGCGGTGCATATGTTTGTCCATTTTCAACGGATCGGATTTTGGATTTTTTGGATGTTAAAAAAATATTTAATGAAAACCCTGGTCTTGTTGTTTGTGGTGAATTTGCTGGACCAGATAATCCTTATAATATTGAACACCCACCTTACGTGAAAGAAGATGTCCGTTTTTTTGCATTTGATTTAATGTACATGAACAAACCTAATAACATTCCTGTTGAGGAGCGATATAAACTTTTTGACACATATGGCATGCCGACGGTTAGAAGGTTTGGAAGATTTTCAATTTCGGATGTTTCAGCTTTAAGAAAAATTGTTAGAGAGTTGGATGAGACAGGATGTGAAGGGATGGTAATTAAACCGACGCATCCTGCTGAAAAGATCATGAAGTATGTCACCTTAGGCTCTTGTTTACGTGATATTAATGTTACTGCTCCATTGATGGCGGAGGTCGCATCCGAGTTTTTCACTCACAGGATTATTCGTGCAGCAATGTTTATTCACGAGAACATTTCTTCGTTAAAACCAGAAGTTTCCGCGCAGTTGGGCGAGGTATTGTTAAAACCTGTTTATGAAAGTGTCACAAAGGCGGCACGTGGAGAGGTTATTGCCGAAAGGTTTCTTCTGCGTTTTCGGGATGAGAGAAATATTCAGAAGATGATAGATCACTTGTATAGATGCAAGGTAAAGTTTGAGGTGTTGTCTAAAAACCAGAAGGACGCTTACTGGCATGTCTGGTTTGCAAGGAAGTGTTATGCCTCGTATGAAATCTTCCAAAAACACCTTGATGGATCCTCACATGTGGATTAATTCTTAGAACCCAGTTTTAGTTATTTTTGCGCTTACTGCATCAGATTGTCTAGTATGCCGCGTAACAAACGGGGATCGAGGTACCGTATTCCCAGCTTATCGGCCCATTTAACAATTCCAGTATCGGCTGTCATCAGAATACCATCCATTTCCTTGGCTAGTAGAATCAAGTCTACGTCTTCCTTGCTGTCAATGATTCCTTCACGAAGTGCAGCTCGATATTTTTTCCTCAGATTAGCAATGGCATCTGGTTCAGTTTCGGGTGATGTCTCTCTAACGGCTTCTTCTGCCACACGTAAACCCTTGTCAATTCTGTTACGTACATCTTCGATAAGTTCATACAATAGAAAGGCCGGAACCGACAGTTCATATCTTTTGGGTGGTTTTTGGATTATACGAATTTGCAAATTAGTTGGAATACGTTCTATTTCTACAAAATTGAGCAGTTCCTGGTAAATCGTTGGTGGCATGTAAAAACTCGGTCCATCCAGTTTGCAGGTAATTTCCAGAAATGAGTGTAATGCTTCTGTTGGGCTTGCACCAAATGATTTATAAACATCCGGATTTGTGAAAATACTTGTATCAATAATGATTTGTTCGTGTTTTATGTCTTTTCCCATAAAATACCTTATTTTAAACGGACCGAAAGGAAATTCTTTCTTTTTCTGTAAGCTGAAACACCATTCTAAATATTTGCTCTTCTGCTTGTGTCATTTCTTTATCCCGCCTTTTCATCGCAATCTTTGCCACCTGTAATGCTTTTTCTAAACTATAGACCTTCGTACCATTGTCTGAATACCATATAAAAGAAGGAAGATATTTTGGGGGGTAAGTGGGAGTGATGATATTACAGGCAAAACCAAATACACTACCCGTCATGATCGTCGTGTTAATGGCTGTTTTGGTATGGTCTCCCATTGCCATGCCAAGAAACATATGATTTGTATTTATGATATTTTCCTCTATTTCAACTTTTACGCTTCCATAGGTATTGAGTAAGTTGCTGTTTACGGTATCTGCCCCAATATTAACCCATGAGCCTACATAAGAATCGCCGAAAAATCCATCATGTTGTTTGTTGCTGTAGCTGTGGAATATTGTATTTACAATTTCTCCTCCTATCTTGCAAACCTCTCCAATATTTGTTCCGCCACGTATCTTTGAATTAGATTGAACAACAGAATGATTACCAATATAAACAGGTCCCTCTATTGTCGTGTTAGGTGCAATGGTAACGTTGTGACCTATGAAAATTGGACCATTCTCGGCATCTAATACACAACAAGGTTTGACTCGACTGTCTTTACCAATAAATATTCGATCTTTATTTATAAGGTAAACACCTTCATCTAGTTTTCCATAAATAGAACCTTCCTTGACAAACAATTCGAAATCTTTTTCAATTTGGGATGCGTTGTATTTGATTATATCCCAGAAATAATTTATTGTAGGAACCTGGACATCAATTACCTGCACCGTACTTTTTATCAGTTCGATTGGGTTCTTCGTGAGAAACAATTCGTGTGTTAGTTTTTTAATGTTTTTTCCTCTGAGTCGGGCGTAAACAAGAGTATTGCCTTGAATCCCTATTTCCTCCATGCCTTCTATAGGAACAGGGGTTGAGAGAATTACACGACCATTTAGAAAAAGATAAGTATCGTCACTCTCGTAAAGGTTGTTAACACGATGAGGATACCGTTCTTGTAATATGTCTGATAAATAGTTTCTGCAAAAAAGGGCAATGTTTGCATTGGGGTAGTGTCGGATTGTTCTTTCCAATGAGGTAAATAATCCACATCGAATTTCAAAGGCTGATCTTGTGTACACTAGCGGGACTAGTTGTGAATACCTGCTGTCTTCAAATACACAGATGTGTTGCAATTGAAAGTACTCCTTGGTGGTTACAATTCTTCTTAACTATTGAAGGTAGCATACTTAGACCTGTAATCTTTGTCAAGCTAATAAATTAGGTGAATATTATATATTTCTGTTTTACATTCAGTGTAAAATTACTTTGTATAAAAATTATTTAAAAAAATTGTAAAATTAATTTATATTGTTGGTAGGTTATTTCAAATCGAGCATTTACGATTTATTTTTTTAATATTAAAATATTTTATTTATATTCTTGACTTAAAATGGTTTACATAATAGAATCAAAGCAACATTAGATGGAATAAACTTTTTATCGGTAATGCTTAAATGCTTATGAGTAGACCTCAAAATCCTATATTTTCGATTCCGCTTAAACGGATAGATGGTTTTTTGAGCGATAAAATTTGCTTTAGAGATGCAAAAGCACGAACATCACATCCAAGCCTCGTTGTGGAAGATGGAAGTAATGCTGAACGTCGGTTGATGGTGTTTGATAAATTTTTGATCAAGCATGAGTATAGAATCTCCAGGGAGCAAGGTGCGCATTTTGTTGATGTAACCAATGATAACAATCTCATTCACAGGAAAGGTAATATTGTTCCTGGCGCGATGACTGTTTCTAAGATTATTCTGCCGCTGGAAATTATTTTTTCAGAATTAGAAATATCCTCAGTTAATATAAAATTTACTGGTTCCTCTTATTATGGCGAGAGGACATGCAGTTTGTTTTTATGGCAGTTTGTTAGTAGCGACTATATTCAAATTGAAGTAAAAACCTATCAACAAGAAAGGGCGATTGCCACTACCATCATCTTGGGAAGGCTAAAAACAGCCAGCAAACAGGTCAAGGAAATAGACGAAGCCCTGGTAAATAAAAGTTGCTTTGCAAGGGTGCAAGCATATTTTGAAACTTTGGGAATTCAAAAGGATTATTATTTCAATAAGGATGGATACAAAGATTTTACATATCCTTTAGCCTATATTGCCGCACTCCCTTCAGCAGAGATTGTTAACCAATTATCTGGTCAGGGTGGTATGATTAACATATTGCGGATGGATTTCGGTAATTTTGAAAGAATTCCAATTACAGGCGATAAAGGTCCTGAGGTGAAGCTTGCAAGGGCAAAGAAACGAAATACCTTTAATAAGATTATAACAGAGGTTGCAGAGGGGCTTGTTACCTACTATCGCGGCCTTGCTATCGTGAATCCCATAGCCAAATTTCAGAACTCTACAGAACCTGTGCTGGATGCTATTAATAAGCTGATAAGTCCAAAGGAAGACACCTCCATGCCTTTTAGCGGCGCCAATAAAGTCTAGCCTACAATAGTCGGTTCGCGTCATTTCTCCAGAATTCCATAATATCTTTTAGAGCCTTAATTAAATCTATTTGCCTCAAATAGCCTTCTGCTCTAAGCAAAAAGCATAACAAAATCAAACAATTATTGTAATTCAGTATAATAATAAAAATTCGATTTTATATCTAAGATATCTTCAAGCTTTCAACATATCGAATAGAAGATAATCATCAAGGAACGCTCGTGAACCGTTATGCCCTTTTCACCGACGTGAGTTTAAATCCCACGCTAAAGCTCGGATTTGGAGCGTACCTTGTCATACCTTCTTCATTTCTCGAAATACCACCTGGAAGAATTATTCGGTCTGAATTAGTTGAGCAGATAAAACTACGAAGATTTGAAGTCACCTCATCGACAAAACTTGAAGTTCAAACCCTTTTGTGGGCTCTTGAAGATTTCCAAAAAGAATTGTCAGATTCAAAGTCCGGAACACTGGATGTATATTCCGATTCTCAGTGTGTGACAGGACTACAGCGAAGAAGATCTCAACTGGAAATGAATGGATTTTGTAGTAAAGGAACGAAGCGTATATTAAAGAATGCCTGTCTCTATCGTAAGTTTTACGAGTTTCACGACACACTGGGATTTGAGGTTATTAAGGTGGTAGGACATGCTCGTTCTTGTTCTCATGATTCGATTCATCGTATCTTTTCGTTTGTAGACAAAGAAGCCAGAAAGGCGTTAAAGCTTTGCATGAAGGGATTCCAGGTGAGAAACAAGGGGACAAATCTTTATGATTGACAAGTTACAGAGTAAAACATCGCGTAATATATCCTGTTAACAGATG
>MHXP01000036.1 GCA_001824485.1 Planctomycetes bacterium GWA2_39_15
ACCTGTAAACATCTTTTTTATATATTTAACCGTTTGTAAAATTCCATCTAAATTATCCTGTGTATGTACTTCTTCTGACAAACCCTTATGCGCAAATATGTCACCAATCTTGCCGACTCCAATTACATTCAATCCTTTTTGAAGCGCATTATCTAAGACTGTAGAAGAGGGGGGTGCTAAGGAGAAATCCTTGCGTCTATCAGTCCTGATGAATTGACCATTTTTAATAATAAAAGGGCGTGCAATAACCCTGCCTACGGAGTGTTTACCTGTCAAAATATTCCGCGCTGTTTCACACATCTTGTATAACTCAGAAGAGGGGACGACATCCTCACAGGCGGCAATCTGGAAGACGCTGTCGGCGGAGGTGTAAACTATAGGGAAGCCCGTCTTGATGTGTTTTTCCCCTAATTCTTGAATAATTTCAGTGCCTGAAGCAGTTTTATTGCCAAGAATTGACCTGCCAATTTCATTTACAAACTTATCAATGATTTCTTTTGGGAAACCGTTTGGATATGTAGGAAATGGTTTTGAGGTTACAACTCCCATCATCTCCCAATGGCCAGAAGTAGTGTCTTTTCCAGCCGAGAGTTCAGACATCTTGCCATAGAAACCAGAGGGTGTAATTGAAGGAGAAACGCCGCTGATTGGAATAATTCTTCCCAATCCTAAACTTTCCAGATTTGGCAGCGTTAAGCCGCCCAAAGTATCGGCAATATTTCCTAGCGTGTTGCTGGATTCGTCACCGTACAAGTATGCATCTGGTAAGGCACCAACGCCAACGCTATCCAGTACAATTATTATTACTCGTTGAATTAGTGTCATTTTGACATTTAATTAGTAAAATATGTTATACAACAAATAGCAAAAGAAGGATTATTTATCTGGCGGGTATTTTTCGTTACTATCGTTCTCAACATCAGTCTTTTCTGTTTGGATTAGACGGCTTAATGTATTTTTACTTTCTGTAATGTTCCTGGCAATGTGAATTGAACCTATATATTTCCCTGATGTGATAAAATATGGGAGAGCCACGATGCTAAAGATACCGCACATGTGTGGATCTTCAATTTCTTCTATACATTTTGTTTTCGTCTCCATAGACCTGATGTGAGGGCAAGTCTTCCACGGTTCATCTGTGCCGTGAAATATCTTGTAACACTTCTTTCCAACAATATCCCTGATATCCATGTTAAATTTCTTGGCTACAGCCATGTTAGCACGAACAATATTAAAGTCGGTATCATGTATGCTGATTAAATCATCAATGACATCAAAGGTGTTTTCCCAGTCAATTTTTGAATGTTCTATTGATTTTATAGTATCGTTTAGCATTATATTCTCAATGGTTGTTGCAAAGTAACTTGCCAGCATAGTCAGAAATTGATTTTCATGTTTGCTATGTTCAAAGGTATTGAATTTCTCAGGTACAGTGCTAAATACAGCCGATAAACCAATCAATTTACGATTATGTATAAGAGGAGTGTTCATAAAAGAGGCATATCGGACTTCAAAGGCTGGGCGGGAAATGATATCTTTTAACCGCATGGAAGACGGCAAAGCAGCATCTTTAATCTTAGAGAAAGGAATTCCAATAGAGCAAACGGGTACAAGGCTTCCGTTTTTATTGTTTAGCATTAGTACAGATGCATCTGCTTCTGTAAACAACTTTAAATGCTTTGCTGCGGTGCGTAATATTGACTTATAATCCGGGACTTTGGAAGATGGTAGTAAAAAGGCATCAGAAAGGATATTTATGCGTTTATGTAATTTCTTTTCTAATGGAGTATATGACATAAGTCTGAATTCCGTATGAATGGACAATTGCAGAACTGGTATTAGTCGTGAATGCTTGCCTATGGTTGTGATAATTCAGGGTGATTATATTTAAAATATTGTTAGTTCATCAAACAAAAAATAGAAACATATATACAATGAATTTCATAGTTGCCGCAAAGTCACTAAGACAATAAGTTTTTTCTTCGCGGACTGGCGTCTTGGCGGCAAAAAAAGCAGTTGAATTTCTAATATAAAATTATTCGTTCATGCGCTTAATAACAGCGCCCAGTTTTGACAGCCGTTCTTCGAGCCTCTCGTAGCCGCGATCCAAATGGTAAATACGGTGAACATTAGTGGTTCCTCTTGCCACCAGACCAGCTAGTACAAGCCCTGCTCCAGCCCGCAAGTCTGAGACCTGTACGTTTGTACCGGATAGAAAAGGAGATCCTTTTATGACTGCGCAAGAGCCTTCGACTCGGATATCAGCGCCCATTCTTCGTAATTCCGCAGCATGCATAAATCTGTCCGGGAATATCATTTCTGTAATAATACTTTTCCCTTCAACTGTGCATAATAAAGCCATAAATTGAGCCTGCATATCAGTAGGCATACCGGGATAAGGCATTGTCGCTATGTCAACTGGATGATAAATATTGCTGCTTTTTACAATGATAGAATTGCCAATGATGCTTATTTCCACTCCGATTTCCCTTAATTTATCAATGACTGAAGTTAAATGTTCAGCTCGTACGTTTTCTAACGTAATGTTTCCCTTTGTTATTGCCCCGGCAATTATAAACGTTCCTGCTTCAATCCGATCTGGAATGATTTCATAGTCAACTCCATGCAACTCCTTAACGCCTTCAATTGTTAATGTGTTTCCGCCAATGCCGGAGATTTTTGCTCCTGCTTTGTTTAAAAAGTGCGCCAGGTCTTGCACTTCTGGTTCACGCGCTGCGTCTTCAATTACTGTTGTGCCGTCTGCTAATACTGCCGCTGACATTACATTACACGTTCCCAAAACTGTTGTGCCGTGTTCTCCCTTTAAAGAGAGTTCTGTTCCTTTTAGTCTGTCTGCGGATGCGGTTATATAACCTTCTGTTGTCTCAACCTGTGCCCCTAATGCCCTGATTCCTTTTATATGCAAGTCAACTGGACGTTGTCCTATTACGCATCCTCCTGGATACGATACTTTTGCCTTTTGCCTTTTTGTTAATAATGGCCCTAAAACGCAAATGGAAGCCCTCATCTTACTAACAAGTTCATAAGGCGCAACGAATCTATCCTGATTTTCTCCATCCGTAAATGTTATTTCAAGCATGCCGTCATCATGCCTGTTTATTTTGCCTCCAAGATTCTCCAATATCTTCGATAACGTATGGATGTCATCAATATTAGGTATTCGTTTTATCCGAGATGGTCCATTTAATAATAAACAGGCTGCCATAATAGGTAAGGCGGCGTTTTTCGCGCCGTTAATTCTAACAGTACCTTCTAAACGACGTCCTCCCTCAATGACAATTTTGTCCAAATGTTTCCTCCTTTTTTGCAATGACGATACGTTGTATATGTTGATAATCTTCTATAAAATTAGCCTTTTTGAAATAACCTGTATTCTCAAACAACTGTGCTACTTTCTGTGCCTGTCCATTACCAACTTCGAAAATTACATAGCCACCGGGTTTTAGCCATGTAGTTGCACTTGCGATAATGCGTTTAAACATTTGTAAACCATCCTGACCACAGACGAGTGCTACATACGGCTCATAGTCCCTGACCTCATTTTGTAAGGTATCGAATTCGCCGCTTGATATATAAGGGGGGTTTGATACGATAAAATCTATTTTTAATTCAAATTCGTGTCCTTCTAATGGCTTAAAGGTGTCGCCGCACAAGAATGTTATCTTGTCCTGAACTTCATACCTTCGTGCATTAATATTTGCAACGGCTAAGGCGTCTGAAGATATGTCTATTGCAAGAATTCTGGCGTTGTCTATATTTTTCGCAAGAGTTACTGCAATATTACCGCTGCCTACTCCAATATCTGCAATTACAATTTCATGCTCTTTAGACATTGTTTGCGAGAGTTTTATCACTTCTTCCACGAGCAATTCTGTTTCAGGGCGTGGAATTAAGACTCGTTCGTCTACATAAAAGTCTAAGGACATAAAATTTGCACAATTTTTGATATATTGAAGTGGAACTCGACGTGTGCGCTTCTGAATGGCGTCTTTGTATCGAATGGCAATAGTTTCATCTACAGGTTTGTCAGGGTGTAAGTATAAATCTATACGTTTGCAACTGAGTAGATGTGATAAAATAATCTCTGCGTCCAGACGCGGAAAATCAATGCCATTCACTTGTTGTAATGTATTACTTGCCCAACGAACGAGATTGGATACGGTAAAGTTTTCAGGAAATGCAATTTTAAGACTTTTAGGGATGTTTGTATCTTGTGGGATTGGAATGTGTGAGTCGGAAATATCCATTGAGCAACATAAATTCTGAGATGTTATACTTGCTGTTGCAATCATTAAATTGCAGTATTATTGCAGGCTTGAACCTGCTTATGTCCGTTATACACTAGCGGCAAATTGTTTTAATTGCTCTTCTTTATAATGGTTCATTAATGCATCTATGATTTCATCCAGATGTCCCAACATGACCTGGTCAAGATTGTGCACTGAATAATTTATCCGATGATCTGTGACGCGATTTTGAGAATAGTTATAGGTGCGAATTTTTTCACTGCGATCTCCAGTACCTATCTGATCTCGGCGGATCTGATCTCGTTCATTGCGCTTCTGTCCCTCGAATAATTCGTATAAGCGACTTCTTAAAATGCGCATAGCCTTTGCGCGGTTTTTATGCTGGGATTTTTCATCGAGACACTTCACAACCACACCGGTAGGGACATGGGTAATTCTAACTGCCGAACTTGTTTTGTTAACCTTTTGCCCGCCGGGGCCAGAGGCTCGAAAAGTATCTATCAAGATATCGTTTGGATTAATATCAATTTCTACTTCTTCAATTTCTGGCAGGATGGCAACTGTGGCTGTTGACGTGTGAATTCTGCCGCTGGTTTCTGTTTGAGGTACCCTTTGAACACGGTGTGTGCCGCTTTCAAAGCGAAGTTTTTGGTACACATTCCTTCCTTCAATGGAAAAGGTTATTTCTCTGAAACCACCTAAATCTGTTTCGCTGTTGTCAAATATTTCTACTTTCCATCCCTGACTCTCCGAATACTTCGTATACATGCGAAACAAGTCTGCGGCAAATATGGCCGCCTCACTTCCGCCTGTTCCCGCGCGTATTTCAGCTATTACGTTTTTGCCGGATGTTCTGTCCTCTGAGATAAACAGACCTTTTATTTCGTCAAATAAAGCCTCTTCTTGTCTCTCTAATTCTCCCAGTTCATCCTTAGCCATTTCGGATAATTCTTTATCTGCGTCACCCAAAGCTAAAATGCCCTCAGCCTCCCGTTTCCTTGTGTGCGTCTCAGTTAATTGTAAATATTTATTCACCATCTTAGAGAGGCTTCCATGTTCTCTCATGTATGCCGTATAACGTCCGGTGTCTGCAATTACCGCAGGATCGGACAATAGCTTCTCTAGTTCGAGAAACCTTTTGTATATTTTTTCTAATTTTTTAAACAGATTATCATTCATTTTTGATTTAATGTCTCTTCAGTTTTTTGTGTCTTTTTCAATCTCTTCTGGAATCTTTCTATTTGGCCAGCACTATCAAGGAACCTCTGTTTGCCAGTGTAAAATGGATGACACTTAGAACAACTTTCCACAGCGATTTTTGGTTTTGTTGACATTGTTTTAAAAGTTTCTCCACACCCACATGTTACAATAGCTTCAACATATTCCGGATGAATTCCCTTTTTCATTGTTTCCCCCTAAAATAAACGATGCGTTCTATGAACGCACATTAAAATAAGACAACCATTTATCCCCAAATACTTATAAAAATTCTAACAAACACATATATATTCTGCAATAGAAATTTTCGCTAGGCAACATGATATAAGGTTTCTTAAGATAATTGTTGGGTAACATTTGATTTTATTAACCTGAAAATTGATTTTTGATTGTGCAGGTTTGGTCTAAATGCAATGATGGTACTACATTTTGAAAATTCATTTGAATATTTGTATTAATTTTATATAATAAATCGTTTAATCTTTTAGATTTATATATTTAAATAGCGGTTTGTGTGTTAGGTTCATATTAAAAGCTTATTTGGACTAAAAGTGTATGTTTGAATCGATTACAAATAGCCTGGAAGGGGTTTTTAGTAAACTCCGTGGAAAGGGACGACTTACAGAGAGCAACATCAAGGATGGGCTGCACGAGGTGCGCCTGGCACTACTTGAGGCTGACGTAAATTATAAAGTCGTTAAAGATTTCATACAGCATGTTACGGAACGTGCTGTTGGCGAGGAAGTGATAAAGAGTATTGCGCCAGGACAGCAGGTTATTAAAATTGTTCACGATGAATTGATTAAACTGATGGGGGAATCTGATACAGCAATTCCCTTTATGGAGGGCGATCAGACGTTGATTATGCTGGTAGGGTTGCAGGGTAGTGGAAAGACTACCACTGCCGGGAAACTCGCTAAAACAATACTTTCTAAGGGAAGAAAACCACTTTTGGTCGCGGCGGATGTTCAGAGACCTGCAGCGATTGAACAATTGAAAGTGTTAGGTCAGCAACTCAATATACCGGTGTATTTCGAGGAAAATTCTCAGCCAGTAAAAATATGTAAAAACGCTGTTAAATACGCAAGAGAGAGCACGAATGACGTGGTAATATTTGATACTGCTGGAAGGTTACACATTGATGACGACCTGATGTTTGAATTAAAAGAAATAAAACAAAAACTGGAACCGCATCAGATTTATTTTGTGTGTGATGCAATGACAGGACAGGACGCCGTCAATAGTGCGAAGGAGTTTGATGCCCAGTTAGGATTTGATGGCGTGATTTTAACGAAACTTGACGGTGATACAAGAGGTGGAGCAGCACTATCGATACGAGCGGTTACCGGCAAGCCTATTAAATTTGTTGGTATTGGCGAGAAGTTAGATCGGTTGGAAGAATTCCATCCAGACCGCATGGCATCCAGAATACTGGGGATGGGGGATGTGGTTTCCCTTGTGGAAAAAGCTCAACAAGCCATTGATCTGGAAGAAGCACAGAAACTTAGCAAGAAAATACAAGATGATTCGATTGGCCTGGACGATTTCCTTGCGCAACTCCAGCAGATTAAGAAAATGGGACCCATTAAGGATATCTTAAGTATGATTCCCGGTGTTGGGAGCAAGGTGGATGGTCTGAATGTAGATGAAAAGCAGTTACAGAGGCTCGAAGCAATTATTAGGTCCATGACAACCGATGAGCGATTGAATCCTGATATTATCAATGGAAGTCGGAGACAGAGGGTAGCAAATGGAAGCGGAACAACCCTTCAAGATGTAAATCAATTGCTAAAACAATTTAAGTCTATGAAGAAGTTAATGAAACACTTTAAAGGGAATCCAAAAAGTCTGAAGAAAATGGGACAACTATCAAATAGTTTGCCTTTTGCTAAGGACATGATGAGGTAATTTTAAAAGGTAAATCAAAGAGAAGTATATTAAATTTTATATTTATATGTTTGTGTAAGGAGATAAAAATGGCTGTAAGACTTAGAATGATGCGAATGGGTCGTAAAAACAGGCCTTATTACAGAATTGGCGCATTTGATGCCCATGAGGAACGTGATGGGAGTGTTATTGAGAATTTGGGGACGTACGATCCGTTGGAATCGAATAATGAGAAGCAAGTTACTTTAAAAAAAGACAGGGTAGAATATTGGTTAAGTGTGGGTGCAAAGCCAACTGAATCGGTTGCTGCTGTTCTTAAGAAATTTGGTATTGCATTCAAAAAATAAATGTAACTGATCCGCCACAGAGTTCACATAAGGCACAGAGTTATAAAAATTTATATGATAAGATTTGTTGATCATAGAATCGCTTTTGACGTGAAATTCGCAAACCATTCTAGTCTTTTCTCTGCGATCTCTGAGTCCTGTGGTTAATATACCTTAATAATACATATTTATGCGCATTGATATTTTAACATTATTCTCTGAGATGTTTGAGAATGTGCTTGGGCACAGTATCCTGAAAATTGCCCGAGAAAAAGGACTAGTGCAATATAATTTGTTTAATATACGGGAATATGCCGATAATAAGCGGTGTGTAGACGACAGACCTTACGGTGGTGGTCCGGGTATGGTGATGAAGCCTGAGCCAGTTTTTAATACAGTAGGGGCTATTGAACAACAAACGGATGTCCGTCCCAGGAAAATATTGTTAACACCGCAGGGTGCTCGTTTTTCGCAATCCATTGCCAGAGAATTGGCAAAAGAACCTTATTTGATGTTGATATGCGGTCACTATGAAGGTTTTGATGAGAGGATTCGGATAGGGCTTGATGTGTTTGAGATTTCTATTGGCGACTATGTCCTTTCAGGCGGTGAAATACCAGCGATGGTAGTTGTTGATGCTGTAGTTAGGTTGATACCAGGAGTGTTGGGTGATCAGGAATCCGCAGCCAGCGAATCTTTTAGTGATGATTTACTGGAATATCCTCAATATACACGCCCAGCGGAGTACAGGGGTATGAAAGTACCAGAGGTGTTGATGTCCGGACATCATCAGAAAATAAAAGAATGGCAAAGAGAACATGCACTGAAAAGAACTGTTGAAAGAAGACCGGATAATTTAAATAAAATATAATAGTCTCACTTTTAAATTTGTGTAATATTTGGAGAAATTGCAATTTATAATCTACGATCTTAAATTACAAATTGTAAATCCAATATTTTTGGCTTGTCCAGTTTAGGAGAAAGGGAACATGAATATCATAGATGTAATTGAAAAAGAACAAATGAAAAAAACAGCACCCCAATACAATATTGGAGATCAGGTTGACGTATCGGTGAAGATTGTTGAGGGAGACAAAGAGCGTATTCAGGTTTTTAGCGGCGTAGTAATTGCAAAAAATGGCGGTGGTTTCAAAGAAACCTTTACAGTAAGACGCATTGTTCAAGGTGAAGGCGTTGAACGTGTATTTCCTATACATTCGCCTAAGATAGTCAGCGTTAAGGTTATAAAATCTGGTAAGGTAAGACGCGCAAAACTTTATTATATGCGTGAAAGAACTGGTAAAGGTACAAGATTACAAGAAAAATTTGAGAAAGAAGTCCCAGCTAGTGCTGGTGAGGTATTGTCTAACCCAAACAAAAATAACACCTGAAGTTCAGGTACACAAATGTGGGTTAATGCCAAGTGCAATCTTTCATGTTTAAATATGTTGCTTCAATAATAAATTTGTTCAAGCACAATACTGAGAGGATGCCGTATAAGTTGGCAGTTGGTGCGCAGGGGGAACAAATTGCTGCAAGGTTTCTCAAAAAGAATGGATATAAAATACTTCAGCGAAATTACAGATGTAAATATGGAGAATTAGATATTGTTTGTTATGATCACGGAGTCATTGTATTTGTTGAAGTTAAAACACGATATTCTAATAAATATGGTCCACCTGAACTCTCTGTTACAGAAACCAAAAAAAGGCAAATTATAAGGGTTGCTTCGCATTATATCGCAGAAAAGAAGATAGAAGGCATAGATTTACGATTTGATGTAGTCTCTATTTTTAACTCACCGATTGAAAAATATCCAACAATAACACTTTTTAAAAATGCCTTTACAAAAAGTGGTGCATATGCTTCTTGGACCTAAAGCTTAAGATATGATTATTGATACCCATGCCCATCTGGATTTTCCAGAATATAAATCAGATCTGGAGTCAGTTTTGTCCCGCGCAAAAGATGCAGATGTGGGGTGTATTATTAATGTGGGTACAAGCATTAACTCAAGCGAGAAAAGTGTTACTCTTGCAAACAGATTTAATAATATATACGCCAGCATAGGAATTCATCCCCACGATGCCTCAAAGGTATCTGTTGAAAATTGGCAAATATTGGAGCGCTTAGTTAAAGATCAAAAGGTAGTGGCGATAGGGGAAACAGGGCTTGATTACTATAGAAATCGTAGTCCACATGAAGACCAGCAACGTATTTTTCATAAGCACTTGGCCTTAGCCAAGGCTAACAACCTGCCTGTAATAATTCATTCCCGTGATGCCAGTGATGATTGCTTAAGAATATTGGATAAACACAAAAACGGTACATTAAAAGGGGTTGTGCATTGTTTTAGCGGAACAAAGGAGACGGCTAAGAAATGTATAGAATTAGGGCTATATATATCTTTTGCAGGTCCAATTACATTTTCAAACGCAGATAAGTTAAGAGAGGTTGCCAAATCAGTTCCTATTGAAAGGCTCCTTTTGGAAACAGATTCTCCTTTTTTGTCTCCACAACCAAAAAGAGGCGAACGCAATGAGCCTTCCTATCTATCTTTCATTATTCCTGTATTGGCAGATATCTATGGACTGTCAGTAAATGACATCAAGCGGATTACTACTTTTAATGCTTATAAACTGTTTGGTATTGGCGAACACGAACACGAGGGAAAGATTGCTTATGCCATACGAAATTCATTATATATTAATCTCACTAATCGGTGTTCAAATGCATGTTCATTTTGCATGAGAGAAACTTACCCTATTGTAAAAGGACACCATCTCGGATTAAAGAGGGAACCGACTGCTGATGAAGTATTAAAAGCCATTGGGGACCCAAGTGGTTATGATGAAGTTGTCTTTTGTGGTTATGGTGAGCCGACAGAACGACTGGATGTGTTGATAACGGTTGCCAGATATCTTAAATCAAAGGGAAAGCGCATAAGACTTGATACAAATGGACACGGAGACCTGATCAATGGTAGATCCATTATTTCTGAATTAAAAGGATTGATAGACACCATTTGCATTAGCTTGAACGCTGAAACTGCTGAAAAGTATGAAGAGATATGTAAGCCAGTATTTGAAAAGAAGGCATACCCTGCTTTAATTCAATTTATTAAGGACTCAAAACAAGTAATACCCAATGTGCTGGTTTCTATAGTAGATATACCAGGTGTTGATGTAGAAAAATGCAAAAAGATAGCCGAAGAATTAGGCGTTGATTTTAGGGTAAGAAAATATAATGTGCTTGGTTAATAATATTTTGGACACGGATAAACGCAGATTATCAGGATTTAAAAAAGAAAAAAACAAAAT
>MHXP01000037.1 GCA_001824485.1 Planctomycetes bacterium GWA2_39_15
TGAAGGTATTATATTTTACTGCCCCTTTCTTAACCGTCCATTCGGGGGTATATTCCAGATGCTTCTTAACGTACTCTCTGCTCTCTGCCTCAAACTTTTCGATTTTTGCAGAAAGAACGAATTCTTCACCCAAATGGGCCACCATCTTTTTCACCAGCGCTAAAGGTCCTTCCCCCAGGATCAACAAAAGTTGAGCAAAATAGAATGGGCGACTATTCAGAAAATTGAATAGGCGAAGGATAGAACAATAATAACGGACCTTTTCTTCGGGAAGATGATTAAGGTAAGGATTCCCTCCCAGACACGACCAGTCGTCCTTGAATTCATTATGACTAAATAGAAAACTTCCATAACAATCGGGATGAAGGGCATATTTTGAGATGTGCAAATTATCCCTTTCTTCCTCAAATGAGTCAGTGCCTGGCATATAACTAAGAGGATGAATGGCGCACATGTTGGCACCTTTTTGAGGTAATTTGTTTTTATCCGTTGTACTGATGAATTTATTGAGCTGTTCCATTTCTAAACCTGTGGCACACTCCAAGGCAAAACGCATAGTATTGTTGAGGTCATCCTCGGTTTCATCCCGAAATCCTGCGATAAAACTTCCAATCATGTGTATCCCATTGGAGTTGAAACTATGCAGCTTCTTAAAAGTAGCAGAGGAGTTGACAACCTTTCGAATGGATTTCTGTGCGCTAAGGTTGGGTGTTTCGAAGCCAGTGAAGATCAATTTACAGCCCGCTTTTGCGAGTAAGCCGGCCATATTATCCGGCAGCCGATCAAGTCGAGAATAACACCCCCATGCAATATCAACTCTCTCCTGTATTAATGTTTCAGATAAAATCCGCAGGAAACTCTCTTCCAGATTGTCTTGGGTGAAGAAACTGAAATTACCGCCTTTACCAGCGAGAAACTTCATCTCTCCTATTATTTCTGATAAAGGACGGTAGCGAACATTGCTTTCCCACATCTTTGCCGGAGCACAGAATGAACAGCGATAAGGACATCCTCTACCTGATTCGATCAATACGAAACCAGGATGTATATATGGATTAGTTTTGTTGTGGAGGATGTAATCTTCAATGCATACCAACGAATAATCCGGTGAGGGTATCCTTTCATCCCTGCTAAGATGAAGTCTTTGATTTTCTATTACTTGTCCATTTTGTCGATAAACTACAGAGGGAACATGGGAAAAATCTGTGTGGTTTAGTATAGCAGGAATGAGGTGTTCTAGAACAGTTTCTCCTTCTCCCTTAACGATGACATCAATATTCGCGCACCGCTCGAGGGCTTCCCTAGCTTGGAGGGTTGGACCAACACCACCAACGACAATAACGCTTGACGGCCGCTCATTTTTTATCCTTTCAGCCAACTTTAAGACTACTATATGATTGAGTCCATGAACGGTAAAAAGTAAGATGTCGGGCTTTTTGTCAAAAATGAGATCGCCTGCTTGCTGGTAAAAACTGCTATCATCGGAAAAAAAACCTTGCTTGAGCATAAGATCCAGGTCTACAAGTTCATAGGAAAAGTCAAAGCCATTCTCTTGGATTATTTTTAAGCAGGATCCCAAGACGAGCAGAGGCAGGGGTATGAAGGCTGTTTTATTTATGTAAATAGAAACGGGCGGATTAATCAATAATATTTTTTTCATTTCTCACAGTCGATTCGTTATAAAAGGTTTAATAGCCAGAATCCAGTTCTAAAAAGGTGTTAACTCCTCGCCTCTATACTTCAAAAAGACGCCCCCTTTCATTACCATAGAAACTTCAGTCAATGCTGATGGATCCAAAAGACGGTTGCCATCAAGCGCAATTAAGTCTGCCAGCTTTCCAGGTTGAATAACCCCACGATCATTAAGACCGTTAATCTCTGCATTAACAGAAGTCAGGTATTTAAGTATCTCAAAGAGAGGAATCCCAAATTCAAAATAGTGCATGACTTCTGAGCATATCCTGCCAAAAAAACCTGTATTTGTTCCACCGCAATCGGTGCCAATACCTATTATTCTCGCTTCATGAGCTTTTTGGGTATTTTGTTTTACAAGATTAAAATGCTTACGCAAATAAGCATTATCACATTCCATAACCATCTGCCCGCTATATGGCTCAATGTTGATTCCCTTTTGTATCATGGCCTTAGTCTGTCTTTTAGCTTCAGGCATCATATGAGATTTCGTATCATCATCCAGCCACTGGACAAACTTCGGCATTTGGAAAGCGTCGCCGAATACTGTTACTGTAGGAATCATATAAAATCCATTATCTTGCATTTTTTTTATGATGCTGTCTTTAAAATCTATGTCAAAAGTCATATGTTGTATCCTGATTTTTGCACCTACTGCCATTGCCAGATCCACACACCTTTCCGCAGCCATTCCATAGGGTGAATGTATATCTACAACTAATCCTGTTTCTTTTCCGATTTCCAGAATTGTCCTCATCCACTCATCATTAAAAATTGGGAAATCATCCTGAGTCGCATACTTCTTCTCAGAAAATGGTTGGGGTTGATATGTCGTCTTAAGATGAGTGCCGCCACTATCTCTCACTTTGTAACAGGCTTTCTTCAAAGCTTTGATGGTCTTTGGTCTGGTTGCAACCTGTCCTTCAAGTAGCCAGGCATTAAAAGGATTAAGAACATTTACTTGAGAAGGGTATCCAAGCTTTTTCCCATTGCTTGGCGATATTAATGTATAGCAGTTTAGGTACCGCGGCCCAGGGATATGGTTCTTATTGGCAAGTTCCGTGAATTCCTTTATAATCCCTTGTGGACCGCCCATATCGCAAACAGTTGTAACGCCACTGTATACTGTCCGCATATTATTGAGTAAAACCTGCATGGGCATCTGACGGATGGCGGAGATAGTAGCTTCATACGTGAAGGGGGAGCATAAGTGTACATGATTATCGATTAATCCGGGCATTATCGTTTGGCCAGCCGTGTCTATAATATAAAAGTTATCAGGCACGGTAAGCTGCGCCCTATGGCCGACATTGGAAATCTTGTCACCCTCAACAAGCAAAGTCATATCTTCTTTAAGTTCTGAGTGTATTCCATCAAAGATATGGCAGTTTGTGAATGCAATCCTATTTCCTACACTATTCATCGTATGAAGCAGGGGACTGGCATTCAACAAAGTAGCGATATAGTTACCCATACCAATGCCTTTGACTGTCGACCTCAGTTTTTTATGGGCAGTATCGATAATTTTATAAATGTTCTTTTTGATTCTGATACGATAATCCTCTTGTTGGGTTCGGAAATTATAAGAACTACCTTTTCCACTGAGGGAGCATAAGAAATGTGGCCTAGTGTGTCAATGAAATAATGGCCGCAAAATATGGTGTGTGATTCTGGGAATAATGAAAGTGATGTATGTGGCATGGCAACAACAAAGGTTAAAGGGCTCACATCTTAAATAATAAATATTGATATTTTCTATTGCATTATATTGTTTTTTTAACTTGTCTTTTCGCTTTAAATTAACAGAAGGGATAGGCTTTGTAAACTGGAATTTTTCGATGGTATACTCGGTGCAGCAATTACTATGAAATATAAACAGATGAATGTTGAATTGATGTAGAATAAAAAACTGAGTGATACGATAATAAATTTGAAGAAACATTTATTTAATATTTAGGATATGCCCCTTTTCCTTCGATGATGCATAGAAAATTGAACGGAGGTCATCGGCTATTTCCTTCTTATGTTTTTTTGTAACTTTGGTTAAAACGTTCCTGGCTGCATGTACCTGACGTCTTTGTGTCTTTGCATTGGAAAATTCTTCTTAAAACACCTCCTCTAATCCCGCAAGACTATCCATAATGCCTAATTAAATGTGTAGGAATTTCAAAGTAAAATTTCCTCCCCCTTGATGGGGGAGGCTGGGTGGGGGTGAAAAAAAAGAATGATCACCCTCCCCTTGCCCCTCCCATCAAGGGAGGGGCATATTTAGTTGCCGAATGCCTAATTTAATGTTAAGGAAATTCAAAGTTGTTGGTTTTAGGTTGTGTGAACCATAATTAAATAATAACACACCCCAGGCCCCTCTTTCTAGAGGGGAGCTTAAAAGTCGCTGCCGACGGCAGCCTAATTAAACCTTAGAGCCATCCAATCCCCGCCTGCAATCCTAAAACTAATTTCTACCCTTCTTCCGTTACCCCTATCGCAACAAGTACTGCAACCTTTTCAACACTTTCACCAATGCGCATATCAAAGTCTACACCATCCAAAAATATATATTTAACCAACTCATTTAAAAGGTCTCGATTCCTCCACTTCTCAACCCCTTCCGTTAACGCTAAATTCGCCTTACTCACCTCCTCATGACTAAGACTCCTCCCCAATAGCCTGTGGCTTATTAAACTCACCCCTGTTAAACACATCAACCCCATGTCCTCACGTATCTGATCCTCATATTGCCTACACCTGGGCAATACTGATGTCTTATACCTCCACCTTTGCGGTCTCGCGGCACCTTTACCGTTATCTCTCTTATCCCCTTGATAAATTCTTTCACTTCTGCTACATTAACACTAAATTCCATCATGGCGTATTCTCCTTTCCTGGTTTATTGAGTAATTTTCCCAACTCCCAGTATAAAGGGGAATGCGCTTTTTTTTCTACCCGTTCTTAAATTTACGTATAGGGATTTCAATCTTTTGTGATTCCCCTCTAAAAAGAGGGGATAAAGGGGTGTGTAAGTTTGCCGCAACACACCCCCGGCCCCTCTTTCCAGAGGGGAGCATAAAAGTCGCTGCCAAAGGCAGCTTAATTAAACACAAAATATATTACACTACCAGAGTAACAGACCCGTCAATATTAGTATTGTGAACGATAGCCAAGTAATTTATTTATGGAAATGCCTGATAATTAATGGATAAGATTAGAATGAAACATATGAATCGTAAGCATTTTATCATTCGGACTGTTTCCATACTACAGATTTGCTTTTTTATGATGTACTTTTTCATGACTGATACATTCGCATATCAGGATACTTTGGAAAAGATTAAAAGTTCTGGAGTATTAACCTGGGGATTTGACGCAGATGGGGGCGCTCCGTATGTATTTCATGACCCTAAACACCCTTCTAAACTAATTGGTTTTGAGGTAGACATTGTTGAGGCTATTGCGAGAGAGTTGGGAGTGAAAGTGCAAAACTTTCAGAATGAATGGGATAGTATCCTGCTTTCTCTTCAGCGCGGGGATTTTGATATTGCTCTTAACGGCATCGAAATTACGTCTGATAGAGAACAGTCTGTGTTGTTTACACGTCCGTACTTTGTGTATGCCGAGCAGATAGTTGTACGAGATTCAGACAACCGCATCCATCGTTTAGATGACTTGCATGGCAAGAAGGTCGGTACTTTATACAACACGGTTGCTAAACGAATGCTGGAAGAGATGGGGGATGTAGCTGTGAGTACCTATAGCGGACAGGTTGAGCCTTTCAAGGATCTTTCTTTGAACCGTATTGATGCTGTCTTAGTGGACTTACCTATTGCGTTTTACTATGCCGCACCAAATCCACAATTGCGTATGGTGGGTGAGCCTGTTGGTGAAGGATACTATGGCATTGCTGTGCGGAAAGAGGAGACAGCCCTTGCTGAGGAATTAAATATAATCATTGAAAAAATCCTGAGATCTGGTGAATTAAAGAAAATTTATGAACGATGGGGAGTGTGGAATACTTCACAGGAAAAACTTTTCTTACACGAAGGTCTTTTACAAAAGTATACAGAAAGTCCTCCTTCCATTTCGGAAAAAGTACCTCTGAGGGTAACTACTTTTTTACCAACCTTGCTGAAAGGGGCATTGGTCACTGTAGGTATTTCGATTTTGTCCATGATGCTGGCTGTAGTTTTAGGCTTGATCCTGGCAATTATGAGATTATATGGTAATAAATGGTTACAAAGGGTTTCTACTGCATATATAGAGTTTTATCGCGGGACACCTCTATTAATCCAGTTATATATCTTATACTATGGTTTGCCTAATATTGGTATTACATTGAGCGCCTTTATTGCTGCCATACTTGGGCTAGGTATGAACTATGCCGCTTATGAATCGGAAATCTATCGTGCTGGCATACAGGCAATTCCAAAGGGTCAGACAGAGGCAGCGCTATCTCTGTGTATGTCTGGACGTTTGATCCTAAGGCGTATTATTTTACCGCAGGCATTTCGTATTGCTATACCACCCATGACCAATGATTTCATAGCCTTATTTAAAGATTCGTCTTTGGTCTCAGTAATTGCTATGGTGGAACTCACAAAGAGTTATAGTATGCTGGCAGCTGCATCCATGAATTTTTTCCAATTGGGAATTATTACAGCCCTCCTTTACTTTGGCATGAGTTATCCACTCTCTATTTATGCCAGAAGACTTGAGAGAAAATTAAAATCTTATGATTGAAATTAGTAATTTGTTTAAACAACACGGCCAACAACCCTTATTCAATGGGCTTAATCTGGAACTAGAAAAGGGGAGCGTTGTTGCAGTTATAGGGCCTTCTGGCAGCGGTAAAAGTACATTATTACGGTGTATTAACGGATTGGAATATTTTCAGAAGGGATGCATATCTGTTGATGGTCAAAAACTCTATGGTGTTAATGAACAAAGTTACAATAAGGCAGATGAAGACTGTACAGTAAAAAAGATCCGCAGGAGAATTGGCATGGTCTTTCAGCAGTTTAACCTATTTCCACACATGACTGTGCTTAATAATATAACCGAGGCGCCTGTTTGTGTAATGGGCATTAGCCGGGCTGAAGCTGAGGCAGTTGCCATTTCTTTGCTCCAGAAGGTACATCTGGAGGAGAAGGCTCAAAGCTATCCTGCTCAACTATCAGGTGGTGAACAGCAGAGGGTAGCCATTGCCAGAGCCTTAGCAATGAAACCTGAAGCGATGCTCTTTGACGAGCCTACATCTTCCCTCGATCCAGAAATGATCGAAGAGGTGCTTCTGGTTGTAAAAGATCTGGTATCGGAAGGGATGACGACTATGATAGCAACCCACGAAATGGGTTTTGCAAGAGACGTTTCAACTCATGTGATTTTTCTGGAAAAGGGAAATATCGTAGAACGTGGTAGTCCAAAGAAAATATTTAGTAACCCTAAAAATAAACGAACGAAAATGTTCTTAAGCCGCTTTATGAAGTAGAGGTAACTCCTTATGAGCAGACGACTGACGGGAGCGGACGAGCCTCATTTACAATTACTGGTGTAAAGGACGGAAAAACCCAGGTTGAGTTTGGGATATGCGGTTTGTCTGAAAAGATTAAGATTGAAGTCTATCAATGATTGGCAAATTAAATGAATAACAAAGATTATTCAAAACCCATCAATTAACTTGTGAGTACCGACATAATAAAGCTTATATACATTGCCTTCCTGCTTGAATACGCATCTATGCCCCTTGTCAACATAAAACTCCCAGAAGTCCGCACCTTCGAGCTTGTGTATCTGCAATGAATTGTGTCTTGGATTTTCTTTCAGGTAGGTTAACTGTTTCTTAAACTTCTTCTTTATCTCTTTAGGCAGGACATCATATTGTGGTAAAAATTCAGGCCCAATGGCAATAAGATACTTGCCACATTGCCGTAGCTGGATACCTTCTCTTTCAATGACTTCGCAAAGGTCAGGCTTTTCAATTGTCTGTATTTTTTGCATCCTCACGACCTAAAACAATACTAATGCCTTGACGAATAATTTGAGCGATGGGTTTATCGCTCCCGATTGAAACTCGCTTCAATTTTTGATATGTTTCGTACGGCAACGTCAAATAAAAAAACTCAATTGGTTCATTCATAAAAATCTCCATAAACATAAAAACCTCAAAATCAGGCACACGCCCAATTCTGAGGTTATCATATCACCAATTATTTATTTGTGTATTAACGTATAAGGCATTAAGCTTATAAGTTAATAATCATTTTTTGACATATTTCTTAACATATTTTGAAAATCATTGTTCGAAAGTTCTGCAACCGCCATATCGTCTGCTTTTTCCTTCAATTCCTTTTCTACGATTTTTATAATTTTCACTGCCTCGCTGTAAGACCTTTTTGTCTGCATAAAATATGACCTAACAATTTTATTATCTGTTGGATTCTCGTTCTTGCCAGACAATTCCTTTGCTATTCGTGAGAAGTTTAGGTTGTCTTTTTTGTGATAGTCGTAGACTTTCCAAATATCAAGCGTAAATTCTTTATTCCTTGTGTTGTCTTTTGGTATGCGATAATCTTTCCTTACCTGTTTTATTATTCTTTGAAATTCTCTTAAAATATCCTCGTTCTTTTTCGTTAAATTCACAGCAATTATTAAATGCTTGCCGTCACGATAGCCTCTAAGAATATTCACGTCATCTAGTTCAAAACTGCATAGGGCATGTACCCCATCTAAATCATAGGGATAGGGTTTGTTTTTTGGTATATCTTGAAGCTCTTTTGTAACGATACTGTATTTGTCGAAAAACTCAACGAACAGTTCTCTACACTTCTTTTTGTTTTTCTCTTTATCCATTTTACTTATCGCTTCCTGTACCTCTGGCATTCTTTTTAAGGCATTCAATCTGTCATATCTACTAATTGGTTTCTTTATAGTGATATTTGTTGCCGGCTTGTCTACGAGTGAAGTACCTTTTTTAAGGCATTCCCTTAAAGACTTGCGTCGTTCTTTTCTATCTTGTTTTGTGAAAGGCTTGGGTGTTCGCCTACCAAGCATCGAAAGCGGATAAGTGGGACTTGCCTGCTTAGGAATATCTTCTGTCATTCTGCCACCCTCTCAATGACATCTCTCTAAAAGTAAAATTAAGGGAAACTGTGTAGAGGACACGGCTTTTCGGGAGCTACCCTATCCCTTAATTAAAGTCAATGACGTATCTAACATTTGATATTCATTTATTAAGTCTCTTTTCTTCTTCTATTTTCAGCAGTTTCTCCATTTGGTTTGTGAGTATGTATAGACAACTTTTTATATCATGAATGTCATCTCTTCCGAAAGGCTCATTACCATATGTAATTTCCTGCGATTTAGCATACAATACCAATATCGCGGCCAGTATCTTTTGGATACTATACAATAAGTAAGTCATACCACAAATTATTCCAAAACCTATGCTGTATGTCGATTCTGAAGACCAATGCATTTTTCTCTCCTTTCTTTGGCTCAATGTTTATAATTATAGAGATTACCATTTTAATCCTAGCTCTTTTGCTACGTCCTCGACCGGAATCATTTCTTTTGACTTCATTGATTCCTGTAACTCTTTTTCAACCTCTGGTCTTAACTCAAGCCCATAATCAGGGTCAATAACCTCCAAAACCGTATCCTTAATAAGCCTCTTTAACCCTCTAACAGTCATATCACTTACTTTTTTGTCTATTGTTTTCTTCTTTAGTGTTTTCGTAGGCATATTTCACCCTCAAAATAAAAAAGCTAACTGCAGAAGGTCATGGCTTCCACAGTCAGCCCTTATACACGGATATTGCTATCCGCTTATCATTCCGCAATGACCATGACGCATTACAGGTTTATTCTATTCTTTATACACCAGTTCTTTTTCAATAGCCTTTTGAACAAGCTGATTCAGTGACATACCCTTTTTGATAGCCGTCTCTACTGCCCGCCTGTGTATTTCAGGTGTTACACGGACATTAAAACCGCCCTTGTATGACCTCATAGTCTCCTTGCCATGCTCTTTACAAAGCTTTGTATAGTCATCAACTTCCCCATGAAACGCCTCTAATAGTTCATCAACGCTCCTGCCTTCAAATGTTACAAGGTCATCTATGCCCTCTATCCTGCCATGAAACACCTTATCCACTGCGCTAAAATGAACAGAACCAATAAAACCCTTATACGTTAAAACATCCTTCATCGTATTATCCCCTTGTTTCTAAGTGTTTCTTCAATATAATCCAACTGATACCGCTTAAGCTCAGGTCTTGGGTGTGGTCTATGCAGTTTGATAATGTGCTTAGTCTTTGGATTCATAAACGCTGACCTTGACCCAGCCGTCTTGCCTGTGCTTATACCTTCATAACCAAAACCAGCCAGAAGCCGTTTAAGCTCATTATAAGTAAAATCCTTTGGCTTAGACAGAAACCGCTTCAATAACTTCTCAACCCTACTCATTGCATAATAATACCACCTGAAATAATTATTGCAACCGTATTCTAGTTATTATCTAAGCATATAAACACTTTTTAAAAACAATATCCTCTACCTCACTCGCAATTCTTTAAACACACACCCTAAACATACCCCTACGTTCAAAAGTAATGCTGAAAACCCTATCAGAACAAGCATTTTGGACACTCGGAACACCTTCCCCGACCTTAAACCACGTCAAACACCTTCCGAATCGTTTTTAACACGCTAAAACGCTATTTTAATACGTGGTTTTGGGAAGTAAAACAACACCTATAAAGCGAATTTGCAAAAAATATAACGCATCCACAAAGATGGTTAATATATATTGCGATACACCATGGGAAATCCCCCCCTCCCTGTCGTACCTAAGTCGTACCCTGAATAAAAACATATCAAAACCGATAAAAACAAACAAGAATTAAATTTGTTTGAATGCCTTGAAAATGCTAGTAAAATAAAGAACATGAAAAGACATAAAAACAAACAAAAGCTATTTAAAGTTTATGAAGAAATTTATGCGACAAATTTCGGTTTTATGCCGTGTATAGAGAAGTGTGATGGTCGGTGTGAGCAAAAGCCGTTGTCTGTGCTATTGCCTTATGAGGATGAGTTTATTTTCAGCAGAAGCGGCAAACGTATATGCAACGAAAAACTCAAATTGTCCTCAGGAACACTTGAGATTATTGGTGATGTGTGCAACTTTACAGATGGAGTAAAATGTTTTATCCACGAACATCGCCCAATAGCATGTCGTCTGTACCCCTTTTATCCTAATCTTACACTTGAAGGCGAGTTAGAGTTACTCATTGATGAAACCTGCCCGCTTACTGAATCACTGGTAAATAATTCCAGCTATTTATCAAACGTTATAACAGCGTTAAATAAGTTAATACCGTTAATTGACAAGGATTATTGGAAGATGTTGAACCAAATACCATCGAACTTATGGGATGCTACCTGTAAGGAAAGACGTGTATGTGTGCTGGCAAATGAGTTCTTATAAAGATACGTTATAGCAGATGGCGCCCGCAACCATAGTAAATATATTTTTTGATGCAACATCAAAAAGCCGGTTGTAAACATTATCATTGTGGCAATCTGGTAATCTGATTGCACATAAATCTGCCTCAAAACCTTCCTTGATTTGTCCCACCTTCGACTCCAAACCAAGCGCCTTTGCTCCATTTATTGTGGCAATGGCGAGTAATGTTTTTGGTGAAATTGAGTAGTTAAGAAATAGAAATTTCATCTCGTCCAGCACGCTCAAGGAGACATTGCTTGCTAGGCTATCAGTACCGAGTCCCAAATTGATTCCTGCATCTAAAAGTCTTTGTATAGGATGGTTTGTATGACCAAAATAATGGTGACTTCTGGGACAAAATGCTACACTTGCACCAGAGGATTTGATTGTTGAGATTTCTTCATCAGTAACATAATTGCAGTGAATAAGGATTGTATGATTACCTAAAATCCCGGTTTCTT
>MHXP01000038.1 GCA_001824485.1 Planctomycetes bacterium GWA2_39_15
CTAGTGTAGTCTAAAATTATATAACAATGCAGGCATAAGACCTGCGGCTATCCACAGGCTGTTAACAAGGCAGCCTAATTTAAAGCCGTTTGTGGACTAAAAACTCATTGAGTTTGTATTTTCAAAAATTTTCTTGGCAAGTTTTTTATTTGTCTATTTGTATTCTTCTTCGCTACGGCGGTAAAGGGTAAGTAGTTTTGCAGATTTACACTTTATAATGGGGGTCATGAAAAATTGTGAAACCACTGGTAAAAATAAAGACTGATAGTGAGTTTATAAAAGAAAAGGTCGAAAAAATAAAAAGGGAAGTTGGGAAGGTTATTGTGGGACAGGAAGAAATGATAGAAAGTATCATTGTTGCTCTTTTATCAGATGGACACATCCTTTTGGAAGGTTATCCCGGGCTTGGGAAAACCATTACAGTTAAAACCGTTGGGCGTGTACTTGATGCAAAATTCCAAAGGGTGCAATTTACGCCCGACCTGATTCCTGGCGATATTACAGGATTTGAAATGTGGGATCCAGCAACAAGGAAAAGCAGAATACAAAAGGGGCCTGTGTTTACCAATCTATTACTTGCAGACGAAATCAACCGTGCGCCTGCAAAGGTCCAAAGCGCGCTCCTCGAGGCGATGCAGGAAAAGCAAGTAACTATTGGCCGAGAAACCTATCATTTGGAGAAATTATTTCTCGTGCTGGCAACTCAAAATCCCATCGAGATATCAGGAACATATTTATTGCCTGAGGCTGAAATAGATCGATTTATGTTTAAACTAAAGGTACGTTACCCGTCGTATATGGATGAAAGGGAAATTACGGAAAGGCAGATCCGTGACGAGGAGGCTGCAATAAACGTAGTTTTAACGCCGAAAGAAGTGCTATCCTTAAGACATACTATTGCAAAATGGTTACCTTTGCATAAAGAATCCGCTATTGTAAAATATATTACTCGTCTGGTCAGGGCAACGAGACCTGAAGAAGGTAATGGTGAGCTAAAAAATCTTGTAATGTATGGAGCTTCTCCCAGGGCAACCATCGGTCTAGCAAAGGCAGCCCGTGTTTATGCCTTTATTCATGGAGAAGATATGGTCTTACCCGAACATATTCACAGAATGGCTTATCCTGTCCTGAGGCACAGGATTATACTTACCCATGAGGCTGAGTCCCAGGGTATTGATGCTGATAATATCATTGATAAGATACTTTGTAGTGTCCCCAGATTGGAATAACTCAGATGAAAAAAAGGATAAGGCTATATTTACAAAGGTTGATTGGAAACTTCTTTGACGGAACATTTTCCAGTTATTTGAATGCGCCTCATGGATTGGAACTTGACGAACTCCGACAATATCAACCCGGTGATAATCTCAGGTCTGTAGACTGGAAGGCAACGGCAAAGACTGGGAAACTGCATGTACGCATGAAATTGGTAGATAAACGGGTAACTATCATATTCCTTGTTGACAAAAGCAGATCAGAGAAGTTTGGTTCTTTTATAAATACCAAGGAAGATATTCAATCACGTGTTCTTTCAATCCTCGTTTATGCTGCATCTGAAACTGGCAATGAGATAGGATTTATTACATTTACTGATAAGGTAGAAAATTATATTCAACCTAAGGCTGGTGAAAAAGAAGCGCTAAAAAACGTAAAAGATATTTTACTCGAAACACCGTCCAGCAATTGCACTGATTTAAATGTTGCATTTAAGTTTTTAAATGAGAAAATCCCGTCCACCGCACTGGTATTTATACTGTCGGACTTTTTAGCGCCTTACAACTACGAACAATCGTTTAAAACACTATCATATTTGCATGAAGTAATTCCTGTAATAATTTCAGACAGAATGGAAACAAACTTGCCTCGCGTAAGGGGATTTATAACCGCACAGGATGTGGAGACGGGTACGACAGGTACATTAGATATTGCCACGACCTTAGAAAAAATAATGCCTTACGTGTCTTTATTTAAAAAATTAAATACAGATTATATTGGAGTATCTACCGAGGAAGATGAAGAAATCTGTGTAAAAAAAATCTCTGAATTTTTTGACAAACGCATCAGGAGGGGGGGAAGAAGGAGACGATGAGATATGCCTTTATTAGCTTATTTGTTAGCGCAATTATTTTAGGAAGCAGTTTTGCTTTTTTAAATGCACAAGAGCAACCTCAAACTCAAGAGCAAACAGGACAGACAGAACAGGCGGAAGGAGAACAAGAATTTGCCCTAATGGACAAATCGCTTGAGATCTGGACTTTTATAGATGATTACAGAGTAATTACAGGAAAGACATTGCATCTAACCGTCCAACTTATATGGAAGCTGGGTATAACAGTTAACATCGAAGGTATAGACAAAATAGATTTCCATCCGTTTAGAGTGGAAGGTGTAACAATTGGAGAACGCCAGATCTTTGATAATGAGCATGATTACATGGTAATTACCTATACGCTTTCTTTACCATCAGATATGAATGAGGGTATTTATTCTGTCCCGTCTTTTTCTCTTTCATATACAAATGAAGTTGACAAGACCGAGGGCAAGACTGCGTCAGCACCTGTTGCAATTAAAAAAGTGCCCATCCTGGTTGAGGGCAAGGTGGATAGAGACGTCGTCACAATAGGCGATCGGATTAACTATACACTCACAATCCGACATGAAAAGAGAGTAAAATTATTATGGGAAACCATTGATAAACTGAATTTTTCTCCGTTTGAGGTTCTTAAGATGGATATAGAAAAACAAACGGAGGGAACTATTGAAAAGATATTAATTAATTATACCCTTTCCTTGTATGAGATGGGTGGGAAAAAGAAGACACCAGAGATTCCTGGTCCAACGATCCTATATTACGTAGAATCTAAATCAAAACCAAATGAGACGAAGGCTGATAACTCACTCATTGATACAAAAGAGGTGAAAGTTGAACCTGTTCCGATAATCTTAAACAGCCTTTTAAAGGCGGTAGATGTGCCATTAGAGGGTCTTAAAGGCCCAATGTACTATTCTAAAAAGGATATTTTTTTAAAAGGGTACTTATTAATGGGATTTGGTGCCGTTTTGCTGCTCTTTTTAGGAGTGATAACCTTACGTTCCGTATCAGGTAAGTTATCAACCGTTTCACCAATGACTGTAAGTGAAACACCTCAAATTGCCCTGGGAAGATTAAAAAATGTCATGACATCGTTCCAGTTCACAAAGGAAGATCCGATAAACAGAGAGAATATACACAAAATTGATAAGGCATTAAGAACGTATCTTGGCACCTTAATCGGTATTCCAAATGAAATGGCGCTATCCGCCACAACATCAAGTTTGTTGAGCTACAATATTCAGAAAAAACTATCCGCAGAGGCTTCAAAAATCATCCAAACCGTGTTAAAACAACTTGATACCCTTATCTATGGGAGACATATCAGGAAAGAATCAGTTGATAAGATGTTGCAGGGTATTGAAGAAATTATAAAACAAACAGGTTCAGAAATATTGACCTAGTATTAAGAAAAGCTCCAAATTACAACTGCCAAAATAACAAATAAATTCCAATGAACAAAATTGAAAATTCCAAACAATTTGGTTTGGGTTATTTGAATACTATAATTTGAAATTTATTTGAAATTTAGAATTTGAGATTTGGAATTTAATTTTTGCTATTCGTACTGCTTATTCATAGCATGTTAGGTACAGACAAATGACCTTCGCAAATCCCTGGCTACTTCTATTATTAGTTCCCTTTGGTTTATTATACTTCTTTTGGAGAGAGAAGAAATTTATCGGGTATTCCAGCCTCTGTCATGTTAAAGAACCTCACGGGTTTAAGAGGGTTGTAATACGTTTATTCAAACCTATATTTTTTGGAATCATATTTTTTTTAATCGTTGCCATTGCACGTCCACAGACAAGATATTACAACGAAGAAACGGCATTGCGGGGTCGCGAAATCATCCTTTCAATAGATACCTCTTTTAGCATGACTGGGACAGCCATTGAAACTATCAAAAAGATAGTTGGAGATTTTATAAAGAAGCGGACCAATGACCTTGTAGGTATTACTATATTTGGCACAGATGCAGCCCTCATCGTTATGCCTACAATGGAAACGCAATTACTTGAAAAGTCATTAGAGCGTGTTCAGGCATCCCAGGCAGGTTATCAGACTTCAATAGGAGAAGGACTTTTCACTTCCATTACGGCTTTATTTGAAAAAGAAATGGGAAAGAAGTTCACTATAAAAGAATTAAGAAACAGCATTAATAAAGAGTATCTTGCCGATTATGCTATTTCTTTTATCAAGGAAATGGAAAAGAGAGACATACTCAAAAACAAACTCATTGTTTTATTTACTGATGGAATATACAATATTGGCATTTCACCCGACAGGCCATTACGCCTGTTGAAAAGGATGGGGATAAAGGCTTATGTGGTGGCGGTCAAGGCGTCGGATGTTACAGGCGTAGACCCGGAAGTCGCCGCCCAGCATATTATGGAATTACAGGAGGCTGCTGAATCAACAGGCGGAAAGTATTTTCACGCCGATAATTTTGATGAAGTTGCCAGATTCTATGACGAGATAGACAGAATAGAAAAAGATAAAATTGTCATTGAAACCGTTTCAAAGAAGAAAGACCTTTTTATTTACCCCGCGCTTGCTAGTTTATTCCTGCTCTTAACTTCCATTTTTATTGAGAATTTTTGGATACGAGTTCCTTAGCTTCCTATGCTTCGCGTGGGAATGCTACGGTAGCCGCTCTGCGTCAATGAACCGAACGAAATGAAAAATTGAGTGAATATTCGGTAAGGAACTACAAAGTGGAAATTTACTATAACCAAAAGTTAAACCATTTTCAGAGCCATATAGGATTGGTAAAGCGGTAGAGAAATCCGACAATAACCTTATAATAATGGAAAAAGCGCAATGGAAAGAAGAAGCGATTGGGCAAGTGGCGATTGAGCGATTAGGTGGAAAGAAATTAACACACAATTGCTAATATATCAAAGTTCAACTGTTTTTTGTTGGTTTGTAAACGTTTAAACATGAAATATATTATATTTATTCTAATCTTTAGCCTGTTTATATTAAAATCTTTGACTGCTTCAGAATTGTTGAAGAATGGCGATTTTGAAACAGGAGACACAACTGGATGGAAATACTGGGAAACTTTTCCCTGGGACGGGGATGGCGCTCCTGTAGAATCGCCCACCCATATAGAAATTGCAGTCCCCGGTAATATAGGTATCCCCGTACCGCCAGCTACGAGCGGTTTTTTTGCACTGACACAGATGGTTGGTTCTATTGGAACTGCGAGGGGAGGGCTGTACCAAGAAGTTAAGGTAATGGTAAATACTCCATATATTTTAACTGGCAGCATGGCGTTTTATGGTGATGATATTGGGGATGTAACACTTATCGGGATACTCGACGGTTCATGGAACCCCGCTCTTGCATTCACAGCGATAAATAAAAATTATATCAGCGGCAATGCAACTTCGTCCTGGGTGGAGGTTTCTCTTACGATTATTCCCACAAAAGACATAATTACAGTCTTCACCGAAACCAGGCAGGACTGGGCGCACGGAAATGCAGCAGGGTGGTATGATAGCCTCAGACTGCGGACAGTTCCAGCGCCGGCTAAACTTCTAATATCAAAAGATCCAAAAGATAATTTGGTACACAAGGAAGAACAAAGACAAACTAAAGAAAGTCAAACTACAGAGGACACAGGGAAATCATTAAATATCAAAGATTAAAAATCAAATGGCAAAATGACAGAATATACAAGCAATCAGCAGTCTGCTTTTAGCTTGCGTATGATTTTGATGGTTGATTGCTGATAGTCATTAGATATGTAGGATGATATTAAGCGAAAAATCCGCCTAAATCCCCATTTTCTAAAGGGAGATTTAGGGGGTTGTCCATTCCAATTATAATATTGAATTTCATTACAGGATGTTTTTTTCGTTGATTTTCCACGCTGTAAAGCAGGGAATTAAGACATGGATACCATACAAATAAATATCAACCACGTTTGGGTTATGGCAGCGGCTTGTATGGTTTTCTTCATGCAGCTTGGCTTTACTTCCTATGAAGCTGGCTTTTCGCAGTCCAAGAATGCAATTAGCATTTCCATTAGAAACTTGGTGGAATTCCTTGTGTCTTCTCTGATGTTTTATGCCGTAGGGTTTGGATTGATGTTTGGCATAAGTTATATGGGCTGGATTGGGACAAACCATTTCTTTGCCAATGGAGTACAGACACATACTGGGAATCTGGCTTATACCTTTTTCTTTTTTCAATTGGTCTTTGCTGCCACAGCCTCTACCATAACGTCCGGCGCTATAGCGGAACGCTCGTGTTTTATTCCTAACGTCATTGGTCCTGTATTCATGGTGGGCGTTATCTATCCGATTTTTGGCCATTGGGCATGGGGAAGCCTCTTTTATCCGGATCAGTCTGGTTGGTTAGGAAGATTGGGGTTTATTGATTTTGCCGGTTCCACGGTGGTGCATTCAATTGGTGGGTGGTTTGCGCTGGCGGGGGCTGTGGTTTTGGGGCCAAGGATAGGCAAGTACAATCCTGACGGATCTTCAAACCCAATGGGGTTGCATAACGTTCCATTAGCCACACTCGGTACTTTTTTCCTGTGGTTTGGTTGGTTCGGCTTTAATGGTGGAAGTCTTTTACGAGCCAGCGCCGATATAGGTCTTATAATTGTAAACACAAATCTGGCAGCAGCAGCAGCAGGAGTTTCGGCGTTGATATTTAATTATACAACAGAAAGAAGACTTGATGCTGGGAAACTCTTTACGGCTGTGCTGGCTGGTCTTGTGGCTATAACGGCTGGTTCTAGCAGGGTAGCCCCCGATGGAGCTGTTTATATTGGCCTGATTACCGGTATTTTGGCGATTCTGGCGCAGGACTTTATTGAAAAGATATTAAAGGTTGACGACCCAGTTGCCGCCGTTGCAGTCCATGGCGTGGGCGGTGTTATTGGTACCCTCTGCGTTGCGCCATTTGCCGAAAAAGCAACTCTCATGGTGGAAGGTGGAAACAGATTACATCAACTCGGTATTCAGGCTGTGGGCGTAGGGGTTGCCTTTGTTTGGTCATTTGGGCTGGGAATGCTCTTTTTCTGGTGTCTTAAGAAGATTGTGGGTATACGAGTGAGTCCTGAAGAGGAGAAGAAAGGCCTCAACGTTGCCGAATATGAAGATGTAGCTTCATGGCTTGATTTTATGCGTATTACAAGACTTCAGGACTTAAACGTTTTGCTGGAGAAGAGGGTTACGGAAAGAACTGATGAACTTCAGAAGGCGAACATTGCGCTTGAAAAGGCTAACAGACTTAAATCAGAGTTTTTGGCAACTATGTCACATGAGCTTCGCACCCCGCTGAATTCCATCATTGGCTTCGCAGAGGTTTTAAAGGACGAAGTTGTCGGAACCCTTCGTGCCGAGCAAAAAGAATATCTGGATGATATTCACGGCAGCGGTCAACACCTTCTCAATATGATTAATAGCATCCTCGACCTCTCAAAGATTGAGGCAGGGAAATTAGAACTCCATTATGAAGAGTTCCCTGTAAAAGAGGCTATTAATGAGGTATTAAACACGATCACTGGATTTTCCAATAAGAAGGGTATTCCTATACAAACACATATTCAAAAGGATATGCCTCCTTTAACGGCGGATAAAGTAAAATTTAAACAAATTATGTTTAACCTGTTATCCAACGCCGTCAAGTTTACACCTGAGAACGGCAGGATTGCAATCAACGCAAATCTTGTAAATCAACATCTCCAGATTGCCGTAAGCGACACAGGTATCGGCATCAAATCTGAGGATATGGACAAAATATTTGAGGCATTCCGCCAACTAGACGCTTCGTATGCACGCCATTATGAAGGGACAGGACTTGGTTTGACCCTCACGAAACGTCTCATCGAATTGCACGGCGGTAAAATATGGGTAATAAGCGAATTTGGGAAAGGGAGCACCTTCACCTTTACATTACCCATAAAACCGCAAACAAAATAGTGAAGACGAGACAAGTGACGAGTGACTGGTGACGGGTGTCGTTTCTCTCGTCACTCGCCATTCGTCACACGTCACCATTTTTATAAACGGAAGTTCGACCATAAAATAAAAAACGGCAGCAGGAATTGCTTCCTGCTGCCGGTAGTAGTCTATCTTTCATGGAGACAGGTTTTCAATCACCTCTGTCTCTTTTTTTCCTGGATAAAATTTATTTAACTCTCGTCGTCTTCTTCTGACTCTCCATCTCCTTGTCCTCGCCTTCTCCGGGTTGTAACATTCGTTGCGCTTTCTTATAAAAATACTTCGTTACCAAAAACCTGACAGATAATATGAAAACTTAATACCCTAATGGTGTTTCAGAAGAACCTGATTGAAGGATAGTTTCAATCACTCCCACCGCCACAAACGTGGAATTGCCGTAGGCTACTCCATTGAGGGCTTTATTCGTTCCCGATGTCCGTGTCATCCACGTCACACCGTCAGATGAGGTGATGATGGTTCCAGACTCTCCCACTGCCACAAAGATGGAATTACTATAGATTACTCCTTCGAGTGATTCGGTCGTTCCTGATGACCTTGTCTGCCATGTCTTACCGTTGGGTGAGGTAAGGACGGTTTCATGCTTTCCCACAGCTACAAAGATGGAATTGCCATAGGCTACCGAAAGGAGAGTATTACCCTGCGGTAGCGGATTCCTCCAGTTCCAGGTATCGAGGTAATCGGCGTGCAATGGTTGCGATGCAACCGTTATGAGTCCAAACACCAAAAGGAAAGCATAGAAAAATTTTTTCGCATCTCCCGTTTCGTAAACCCTTTTGCAGCCAGCCAGAAGGGCAGCCATTGCATTGAATAAAACATAAAAAATACCCGCACCCATTTGACATACGCCTTCCATAAAAAGTCCTCCTTTTTTTAATGTTAAGGAAATTCCATGTTACCCTGTATAACGGAATGACCGCTTGGTCTTAACCGTTATAAAAGTTGACAGCCAGGACAATTGGCCTACTTCGTAACCGTCACATCCACGCTGCTCGATAAACCTGTTCTTATAACTACTATCATTGCTGTTCAAATTAGCCAAGAAGTCTGAGTATAGAGCTTGATTTGCGGGTATTTTGGACGACTAATTGATATTTTTAAAACCAGGTTTATCATATTGTTCCTGTTACTTATTGATTTTGTCTCTCCCATACTTTTCATAATAAACAATCTTATCAAGATCAAATCTGGGCCTTTGTGGTGGCTCTTCGGCGGGATAGCCTATGGGAAGCAATGCGATAATCTCTATATTCTTGGGAATTTCGAGTATCTCTTTAACCTTATTATCATCAAACCATCGTACCCAGCACGTTCCTAATCC
>MHXP01000039.1:0-3886 GCA_001824485.1 Planctomycetes bacterium GWA2_39_15
ATACTTTGAGGCATAATCTTTAACCAAAGTAGTAATATGGAAATGAATCGTTTCAGCCCCGATTTCCTTGACATACTTTTCATGGATTTCAACAGTACAGTCTTCAAAATCATCAGTTGCTAATTCTCTTTGAAACTTTTTAGGCTTGAGATTTTTAAATCGTCGAATGGTTTCTTGTCCTTGTTTTGATCTTTTGTAAATTTCCCAGATGTAGCTGTTAAATTTCATTTTTTATACCCATCAAATTTCAGGATAAATTCAACATATCGTAAACCAGGGTAATATTTATATTCCTGTGAACGATAGCGGCCAATTCATTGTATCTGAGTTCTTTTATGGTTTTAAAATCCGCATAACGTCCCTTCGATGGTTTTAATCCCTTTTTGAGCCTCAGGTAATCAATAAGTTTTGAGCGAAACTCATCATTGTCAAAGATACCATGTATGTAAGTGCCCATTACATTGCCATTCAAAGAAACACAGCCATCCAATATGTCTACAGTTGTTCCTGCCCGTTCTGTAATTCTTGCAAATGGTCTGACAGAATTATGACCGTTGTGCGTTGTCTCCCCCATGTGGATTTCATACCCCACAAGTTCATTATCTACAGGAAACAAATGCCCATGTTCGAGCATACGTGCCTTTACCTGATATGTCTGCTTTTCTCTCGCAAAAGTGGTTACCGTATTTAATAAACCCAATCCCTGTGTACTATCCTTTGAAGATTCCACATGATGAGCATCGTTAATCTGCATGCCGAGCATCTGGTATCCGCCACAAATACCTATAATCATTGTTCCGTATCTTGCCAGATTTGTAATTTCTCCAGAAATACCTCTTTCCCTTATATATATTAGATCCTCAATAGTATTCTTTGTGCCAGGGATTACAAGCAAGTCCGGTTTGCCAATATCACTAGCTTTATCAATAAATCTCACTCTCACGTCTTTTTCATGTGTAAATATGTTGAAGTCTGTGAAATTTGATATACGTGGTAGTTTGATTACAACGATGTCTACGAAACCGTTTCCTGTGATGTCAGTATCATTGCCATATAATTGCTCAATATCAAGTGGGGCACTTTTGGATTTTATAACCACCCCTATTTCCCCTCCTTCGCAAGGAGGGGAGAAGGGGTGGTTTTCAGCTCGATATTGAGTAAATTTGTTGTTAAATTCAAGTGAAACGGAATCTTCGTCATCAATACCAAGATTGTGCATATAAGGTATTACCCCTAGAACGGGTTTATTTATACGGCTTTCGAGCATGTCCAATCCAGGTTTTAATATGCTTTTATCTCCGCGGAATTTATTAAACACAATGCCTTTTATCCTGTCCCTCTCATTCGTGGTTAATAGCTCTAACGTTCCAACAATCCAGGCAAAGGCGCCGCCTCGGTCAATGTCTGTTACTAGCAATACTGGAGCAGAAGCCATCTCTGCCATACCCATGTTAACTATATCGCCATCCTTCAGATTTATCTCGGCAGGGCTGCCTGCCCCTTCAATAACAATAATGTCAAATTTACTTCGTAATTTATCGTAAGCATCTTTTATAATCGAAACAAAATCAGCCTTCCTCTGATAATACTCTTTGGCTGTCATGTTACCTATTGGTTTACCCATGACAATGACCTGGGAACCGCAGTCACCCGTTGGTTTAAGGAGAATGGGATTCATTTCCACTATAGGTTCAATTCCTGCCGCCTCTGCTTGTGCCACCTGCGCCCGCCCCATTTCTTTGCCATCTCTTGTTACAAAAGAATTTAAAGCCATATTCTGCGCTTTAAATGGCGCAACCCTGTAACCGTCTTGTTTCAGGATACGACAGAGTGCGCATACCAAAACACTCTTGCCGACGTGGGAGCCTGTACCCTGTATCATTATTGATCTATTTATCATAAGTTTACTGAAACCACAGATTTCGCAGATTACACAGATAAATAAAAAACAGATTTTAGAGCTTCGTACTGGTTTAGGCTACAAGATTGAATCTGCAAAAGTTAATCACAGAAACACTGAGACACTGAGAAAAACCCTTGCTACAAAGTAAAATCTATACTTGAAGTTCAGAAATTTCAAAGTTGCAGTTGTAGCGCGAACTTCAGTTCGCATAGGATGTAAGCGAACTGAAGTTCGCGCTACATTGAAAAAGTTGCCGAAGGCCTAATTTAACCATGAACTCGAAACGGTCTATCTTTACACCCGATATACCCCTGTAGTTAATGTATTTTCATTGGTCTGAGGCTTTGTTGCATTAGCAATGTTTTCAATGTACTAATAAGTGTCGTATTTTCCTTCCGTGTCCTTACAGCAACACGAAAGTATTTATTATTAAGTCCCAAAAAGTTGGAGCAATCACGAATTGCGATGCCGTATTCCAGCAATCGCTTACGTAATAATGAAGAGGTCATATCCCTCATATTTATTCTAATAAAGATATAATTAGCCGAAGGTTTATAAGGTGAAAACCCATGTATATTGGCTATTTCGTTAAATAAATACAATCGTTCATTTGATATAAAATCCCTGCTTTTAGAAAAGAACTCATTATCTTCCAATGCTGCCATAGCCGCAAATTGCGCCAGGGTATTTACAGACCATGGTTCTTTGTACTCCATCATTTTTTTTACTAAATCTGCATGGGCAACTAAATATCCCACCCTTAAACCTGGAAAACCATAAAATTTTGTTAATGACCTGACTACAATCAAATTACTTATTTTACCAGCCTCGTTTGTAATGCTGAACTTTTCTGGTTCATCCACAAAATCTATAAATGCCTCATCTACGACAAACGTTACGCTGGGATGCTGTTTTATCATATCCATGATAATGGACTTTTCTACCAATTGTCCTGTTGGGTTATTGGGATTACATAAAAAGACCATCTCTACTTTTTTATCTTTAAAATGGTTTTTATGATATTTAAAATAAAAGTCGTCTTCCTCCCTCAGTACGTTATTAATTACCTCTGCATGACTGCATTTCAACGCCTCAGTAAATTCACTAAAAGTAGGTTGAAAAACAATTCCTTTGTTTGGTCTCAAGGCACGGGGAATCAAATAAAATAACTCTGTTGAACCGTTTCCTACAATGATTTCATCTTCAGAGCGCCCAACCTTTTGGCCAATATATTTTCTCAGGGTAGAACAATCAATATCGGGGTAATGCAGAATATCGTCGAAATTTTCTAATAGTACCTTTCGAACATTTTCTGGATATCCAAGGGGATTAATACTTGCGCTAAAGTCAAGGGAACCATTTTTCCCGTGATCAACAATACTCTTTATATTTCCGCCGTGTCCTTTAAACATATTCTTTACGTATGGTATCTGTCAGATATTCCAAGGTTGGACGAGCCTCAACCAGAAAGGAATTGAATTAAAATTTTAGATTTACGATTTTTTCAACTTCAAATCGTAATTCGTAAATCGTAAATTCTGATGAAAATGACTATTAAGTCGCCTACATACTGACTTCTGAATGTTTAAGACGTATTGTATTTACTAAAAACCTTCTCGCCTCTCCAATCGTAAGAGGCAAGTTTTCCATTGTGAGATTATTTTCATCCCTCAAAATCTGCATTAACTGGGCAATCTGAGGCAGTTCTAAACAAGCATAACTTATTTCGTCAGTGTTTGAAAATACTTCCTGAGGGGTGCCCACTTTGAGTACATTACCGCGATACATAATTGCCGTTCGATCCATGAAGATGGGCACTAAATCCACAGTGTTTGTTGCCATAACAATAGTGATTCCTTGCTTAATATTAAGCTCTTTCAGCAGTGTCATAATGGAAGTCACGCCGGCAGGATCAAGACCACAAGTGGGTTCATCCAGAACAAGTATCTCTGGTTTCATAGCAAGCACTCCTGCAATACAAAC
>MHXP01000039.1:3948-11910 GCA_001824485.1 Planctomycetes bacterium GWA2_39_15
GGATCCTGGAACACAATGCCCACTAGTTGAAATATTTCTTTTGAAGAATATTTTGGCAAAGATTTTTGCCCTAATAACACTTCTCCCTCCATTGGTTTTAACAAGCCATTGAGGTGTTTTAGCAGGGTTGTCTTTCCAGAACCGTTTGGGCCGAGTATAGCTAAAAATTCTCCCTTGTGAATATCTAAACACGTACCGCACAATGCAAGCGTTCCGTCATGATATTGATACTTAATGTTCCTGATCTGCAATATTACCATATTTGCATACTTCCGATATAAATAAGGATGGGTAAAATTAAGGCCAGTCCTAATACAGATGCATATTCCTGTTTTCTCCACGGTGTCAAATTAATTGTCAATATGCTGCCTCCTTCATAACCCCTCACTTGCATTGCTTCATTGGTGCGTTCTGCCCTTTCAAAGGCACGGATAATGAGCATTCCGCCCAGTGTGCCAAAAGATTTTATCATCTTTTTCCAGGAGGTATGCCCTAAACGTGATTTTTGCGCAATCCACATCGTTGATACTTCATCAAGAAAGAGAAAAATATACCGATAAATAAAGGACAATAGTTCGATAATTGTGTCTGGCAAACGAAACCATTTTAAACCTGCACATAACCGACTTATTGATGTTGTAAAAGAGAATATGATTACCAATGAAATGCCGCCCAGTACTTTGCTGCAGGTATGAAGTCCACTCAAAAGTCCTTCTTCCTTCAAGAGTACTTTATATCCCACAAATGAAAAGGACACCCATTCTTTTTCACCCTCGTGCAGTCCTTTGATGAGCAAAATTAAGATGGCAAAAGAGATTGGCAATAGCATGCTTCGGAGTATTGTCATGAAAGGGATTTTTATTGATAATAGCAGGAGAAAAGATACGGAGAGAAATATCAAAGAGATAAATATATTCTTTGCCCATAAATTTATTGCGAGCAGTAAAACAACGTAAAATAGCTTTACCCGAACGTCCATCCTCGTCAGCCAATTATTTTGGCGGGTATACACATCAGAAAATATATGGTGTAGGAATTCCATAGTTTTTATTCCTGTGGATAATGTAACCACAAAGGCATAGAGTTATTTCAAATTTCGTAACAATTTAGCTTTTTGTAAAATACCAATATAAACCGTATTTCTCACATACTACTGTCTTATAAAGGAACATGAAATACAACACCCTCCCTTAGTCCCTCCCATCAAGGGAGGGAAAGTTTCCTCTCCCATTGTGGGAGAGGTTAGGTGAGGAGGGGTTCAAAAAAATAAACTGATACCAAATTTCAAACCCCAAATTCCAATAATCAAATGGTCAAAACTATTTTGGAGTATTGGTATTTGGTCATTTGTGTTTGTTTGAGATTTGGTACTTGAAATTCAAAGCTTTTCTCAGTGTCTCAGTGTTTTATTTAAATAATCTATTTCTCATAAAAAATCTTACGCACATTGAATCCTATTATAAATCCGCCGATTACCCCGGCAATGGTAAACACGAAAAGGAGTAGGTCACCCTGATCTGTATTAATATAAGGATCACGCGGGGGACGGCCATACTTGGTTGCATACTTTCCTACAATGCTTACGTCTATGCCTGTCCAGGCATCCTCTTTGTTAGTTTGTGTTGCAGGCATCTCAATTTTTACAGGGCGTTCTTCTGCAAATAATAAAGTAGGGCATGATATTATAAAAACAAAGAAAAGAAGGAGTATTAATTCACCGCAAAGACGCAAAGGACGCAAAGAGAGACATGAAGTGACAAAAAGGTGAAAAAAGGAAAATTGATGGTAGTTGCAAGGGGCAAGGGGCAAGATTCCTTGCTTTTTGCCAATTATCCCATGCACCGCATCTTTTGTATATTTGTGGTTTTTCATTATTAATTTATGCCTGAATGGGTTTTGTATCATTCTTGATAACTCCCAGATGAAATAGAATACTGGGTTTCCGTTTATAAATAAAGAGCAGTGCCAAACCAACCACAACACCCTCGACTATACACAGAATCCCCTGTGAGGTCATCATAAACACCGCGAAAATTTCTGCAGTTGCTTTAAAGAACGATCCACCTTTGTTGATTACAAGCAGCCCTAACTCAATGGAAGTGCCTAAATAAGTGAATAAATCAGAAACCATGCCAGCAAAAAAGCCGCACCAGAATAATGACAGTCTGCATCGCTGCGCTATTTTAAAGGCAAAATATCCTGAAAATGAGCCCAGAATACCCATAGAAAATATATTTCCACCCAGCGTGGTTAAACCGCCATGCGCAAGAAATAATGCCTGAATGAGTAAGGCAACGGCTGCAACCCCCACACTAACAAATGGTCCCAGCAAAACAGCGCTCATTCCGGTGCCGCAGGGGTGGGATGTAGCCATTCCGTTTAAAGCAATAACTGGGATGGGAAAACATGAGAATACAAATACCGCCGCTCCCAACATACCAACAAGAGGCAAATAGCTTGGCACCATTCTTTTCTTTCGTTTTATGTGATATATCCCAATCCCCACAAAAGGCGTAGACACCGCGAACCACGTAAAAACCCACCTTGGCGGTAAAATGCCTTCAGTAATGTGCATGGCATATATTGCATTCTGTGATGTAAATAATAAAAATACGAAAACTATACTGAATATAATAATTACCCTTCTCAATTGTCACCTTCCTAAAACAAAAAAACCCATATCTTCGATACGGAAAAGATATGGGTTTTATATTTTTATCGGCAGGGGCAGGTTTGAAACCTGCCCTTACAAACATTTATATTATAACAACCTTCACCTTCTTACCATCGAAGACTACGTGAAGCAATTACAGGCAGGTCTTCTGGCTCCCGGATCGTCCTACTAATCACACCTTCCCGTCTTATTTAAATAAGACAGTGGCATCGTGACGTTCGTTCCCGGTTACAGCGGCGGGTCCGCTCCTCATCTCATTTCAATTGAAATAAGATATGGATTCCCTTTTATTCTCCAGTATATTAAGGAGAATTACCTGTAATCGTTTTCATTAAATAAAAAGAGCAATTCTTTTTCTTACAATAAACAGGTCATGATTCTACTTTGGATAATAACTATTGTCAAATTAAAAAATTATTCAATTATGCAGCTAATGTATATGTTATTACTTATTTTTCCTTTGATTCTGCATAACAAGAAATATAAAATACCGCCTAAATATCATATTTAAAAATTTAACTTTAAGTGATTTTCACTTTAAAAAGGGGGAGGCAAATGAAAGTAAGAAGTAATGTCCACACAATTTTAATGATGGCTGTACTTTTCATGGCAATCTTACAATCAGGATGTGCTATGTTTAAAAAAAGACCTCTCCTTGTGCCAAGAGAATCTGGCGACACCCTGGTGGAGATTACAGACCCTAAACTACTCCCTAATTTTAGGGATGATTACAGCAGAGACACACTGTTACGTTCAATAGATAACAGCCTGGATTATTTAAAAAAGGTAAAGTCCAATCCGTATGGGTTTAACATGGCAGGATTCTCACATCAGAATTTGGAAGGCACTTTAAAATTCTTTCGGGAGGGATTTCTTAATTGCAGAAGCGCTGATGAGCTTAACAAATATATAATTCAAAATTTCAGGGTCTTTCAGGCTATCGGTAGGGAATACGAAGGCCAGGTGCATTTTACAGGTTATGGAACACCTATTTACGATGGAAGTCTTACGCCAACCGGGCAGTTTCGTTATCCCCTTTATAAAAAACCTGCTGATTTTAAAAAGCCTTACAATACGCGACGTGAGATTGAGGAACGTGGTCTCCTGAAAGGGAATGAAATTGTTTATCTTAAATCAAAACTCGATGCCTATCTCATCCATGTTCAGGGATCGGGACAAATCAATCTCCCGTCTGGAGAAAGAGTCTATGTCGGTTATGATGCCGATTCGGGTCATAAATATGCCAGTATTGGACGCATGTTGGTTATGGACGGAAAGATTGAGGAAGATGATTTAACACTTTCTACACTTATAAGTTATTTTGATCAGCATCCAAATGAATTGGATTCATACCTGAAGAGAAACGACCGTTTTATCTTTTTCAAAAGAGTGACACATGCAGTTCCGTATGGTTCCATTAATGTGCCTGTAACTGCCATGAGGAGTATAGCTACGGATAAAAAGGTCTTTCCTGCGGGCGGATTGGCTTTTGCTGTCGTGGAACCAAGGAAAAAGAAGGGATGGTTCAAGAAAAAAGTGGGAGAGAAAAAGTCATTCTTCGTTTTGGATCAGGACACCGGAAGCGCTATTTTAACGCCTGCGCGCGCCGATGTGTACTTTGGAATTGGCGACCAGGCAATGCTTGAAGCGGGAAATTTGAATACACACGGACAACTTTATTATCTCTTGAAGCGGTGAATTTCTTTGCTTGACATAAAATATGTTTGTTGGCTATAATTTTGTTTTAAATATAATTTTAATTTAGTCACATTAATACTGTTTTAAAAGGAGGATTTTTTTGCACAAAGTAATAAATCAGGAAATAAAGCAAATTATTAGCGCCTATCCGGAAGTAGGTCGTATTCTTGAAGAATACAATATCGGCTGCGTCCCCTGTTCTGTTGGTAGCTGTCTTTTAAAGGATGTAGTCGGTATTCACAACCTCGACCCGGAGAAAGAAGCTACGTTGATGTACAGGATTGAAAAGGCTATTTATCCGGGTAGAAACGTTCCAAAACCTGTAGTGGATGCGTCTAAAAAGTCAGCTCCGAAGAAAATTACTTATTCGCCGCCAGTTAAAAAGCTTGTAGATGAACACGTGCTGATTAAGCGTCTATTGGCTTTAATCCCTTCTGTTGCGGAATATACCGAAACGAGTATGAAGGTAGATAAAGATTTGATTTTGAGGTGTGTGGATTTTATTCGTAATTATGCCGACAAATATCATCACATGAAAGAAGAAGATATTCTGTTTAAATATGTTGATGAGAAGGCGGAGGTTATCCAGATCATGTATAAAGACCATGATACGGGAAGAGGATATGTCAGACAGGCTGTTGAGGGGGCGGAAAAAGGCAACAAAGCGCAGATAAAGGAAAATCTTCTTGCCTATAGAGAATTGCTGACTCAGCATATTAAGAAAGAAGATGAGATACTTTATCCCTGGATTGACCGCCAGTTGTCCACGACTCAAGTGGGTGAAGTGTTCCAGAAGTGCAATGCCGCAGACGCCTCAGTAGGAGACGCACTGCCCAGGAAATATGAAAAGTTTATTATTGAATTAGAGGAAAAATTTTTACAGGAGGTTACAAAATGAGTGGATGCCCGGGATCAAAAACGATTGATTTTAGTGAAAAGACAAATCAAGAAGGCAGCGAAACAGGAAAACGGCCTTCACAACTGAGACAATGGCCTATACAGATGCACCTTGTTTCACCCATGGCGCCTTATTTTCAGGGGAAAGACATTTTGCTGGCGGCAGATTGTACGGCTTTTGCACTGGGCGATTTCCATAAAGATTACCTGAAGGGCAAGAGCATCGCTATTGCCTGTCCAAAGCTGGACTCTGACCAGGAAGTTTATGTTGAGAAGATAAAGGCATTGATTGATGACGCAAAAATCAATACCTTATCTGTTATGATAATGCAGGTTCCATGCTGTTTTGGATTGGCGCAGATTGCCAAGGATGGCGCTGAAAAGGCTACGCGAAAAATACCTGTTAAACAGATAGTTGTAGGACTCGAAGGCAATATCCTGTCTGAAGAGTGGTTATAAAGATTCCAAAATAATCTTAAGTAATTAAATAAAAATTCCCTGGGGATTTCAAACTCCTCAGGGGATTTTTTTGTATTATTAAATAAGATATTTCTACCCAAAATAATTCACATACCAATTTTCTTACCCTTTGTGTAAACAACCGTAAACAAGGAGGTTAGCAACCTTTCACGCAATAGTTTCAACTGGAGATTTACAGTACTATATTTGAATTTCAAGCCTAAGTTTGTGTTTAAAGAGACTTGCCATTGGAAAAACCCCCAAAAATAGGATAAAATAAACTCGCATGATATATGTCATAATTTATATTGATAAAGTTGATGTGTAATTGTATAAAATAGCGGTAAAAGTGCAATTGAAACAAAAGGAATCCTTTAGAATTATACTCTTTCATGGGTAGTAAAATGGGATTAAAACATCCGATAAAGGCAAACCACAAAGGCAAACCACAAGTGATTGCAGGACGCAAAGTAGCGGGTTTTTAAGTAAATAACACCTAGAAATAAATATAAAAAAAGACGGCATTACTGCCCAGGATATGTCTTTGCAGTAAGGCTTTTTTATTTCTAGGCGGGTTCAGGTTTGCAACCTGAACCCATGAGTTTATTTGGATAATAGCGCTGTATGCAAGCAATGGCGAAAACAACGATATAAAACGTAGGGGGGCTGTCCAAAAAGTCCATAAACCATACGACAGGTAGGGGCTGAAGATTTTCAGCCCCTACATTATGGTACGTTCATAAGACTTTTTAGACAGTCCCCCGCAGAAGAATTTTCACGAATTAAATCTCATTTATGTGCATTATTCGTGTCTGTTTGTGGCTTAAACTCTTTCACAAAGGAAAGGAGACCGTGAAATATGAGAAATATGCCCTTTTGTATGCCGGTTTTATTGGTACTTTTTGCACTGAGCGGAGTTGGAGTGTCAATACACACCCCGTCGGCTGCTGCAGCGCCAACGGTGACAGCCACCATTTCAGTTGGGAGTTATCCCAATGGCGTGGGAGTCAATTCCTCGACAAACCGTATCTATGTGGCAAATGAGGGTGGCAATACGGTTAGTGTAATAGACGGTGCTACCAATACGGTTCTCTCTACCATTTCGGTTGGGAGTCATCCCTACAGAGTTGGAGTCAATTCCTCGACAAATCGTATCTATGTGTCAAATTTTTATAGCAATACGGTGAGTGTAATAGATGGCGCTACCAATACGGTGATATCTACCATTTCGGTTGGGAGTTATCCTGTTGGCGTGGGAGTCAATTCCTCGACAAACCGTATTTATGTGGCAAATAATACTAGTGGTACGGTTAGTGTAATAGACGGCGCTACCAATACGGTTCTCTCTACCATTTCGGTTGGGAGTCAGCCCTATGGCGTGGGAGTCAATTCCTCGACAAACCGTATCTATGTGGCAAATACTACTAGCGGTACGGTTAGTGTAATAGATGGTGCTACCAATACGGTGATATCTACCATTTCGGTCGGGAGTTGGCCCTATGGCGTGGGAGTCAATTCCTCGACAAACCGTATCTATGTGGCAAAGTTTTATGGCGGCAATGCGGTGAGTGTAATAGATGGTGCTACCAATACGGTTCTCACTACCATTTCGGTTGGGAGTGACCCCTTGGACGTTGGAGTCAATTCCTCGACAAACCGTATCTATGTGGGAAATACAAATAGCAGTACGGTGAGTGTAATAGATGGCGCTACCAATACGGTTATATCTACTGTTACGGTGAATGCTCCCCAGGGTGTTGGAGTCAATTCCTCGACAAACCGTATTTATGTGTCAAATTATAGTTATAGTAATACGGTTAGTGTTATAGAGGATTCTGCATCTTCGCCTCCCACAGTAACCACAAGTTCAGCAACAAACGTGACGTCAAGCTCTGCAACGCTCAACGGCACGGTAAACGCAAACGGGTTTTCAACAACGGCATGGTTCCAGTACGGCACAACCAGCGGTTCATACAGCAGTACATCAACCACACAATCAGTAAGCGGTTCGAGCGATACAACCGTAAGCATCGGCATCAGCGGACTGTCCTCAAGCAAGACCTATTATTACCGCATAGCGGCATCAAGCAGTGCAGGCACGTCGTACGGGAGTGAATCAACCTTTACCACTCTTGCACCACCGAATACCGCGCCTGTGGCAAACGCAGGACCAGACCAGACGCCGCATGTGAATGAGACGGTGATCCTGAACGGCAGCGGCAGTTACGATGTGG
>MHXP01000040.1:0-1720 GCA_001824485.1 Planctomycetes bacterium GWA2_39_15
ATCGCATATTCCTTTATCAGTTGGCCTCCACGCATTCGCATCAAAAACCTGCACGAGATGTCCTTCTTTAATTACAATCGCTGCTAACTGTGCTATTCCATAACGAATATGCTTTGGTTTGTCATCCTGACGAATTACCGGGTTGATAAAAAGTATTTTTGCCATTCTAACTTTCTTCAGTTTGTAGAACTTGAAACAAAGCCTCTTTCAAGTTAACAAACTCAATATTACCCCCAAACAAAATTCCGCCCTCTGTACAATTATAGGTTTTGCAAGGTGACTTTTGTGACATTTCTATAAATATTTGGCTGTACCAGTAATAAGCGGGGTCCGTTACCCATGTTTCCTTTAAATGCGGATTATAAACTTCAATTAATCCTTTCTCCGGTTTTCCTGGAAAAAGCTCCTGCAGTATTTCATAGTATTGTGTATTCCTTACCTCTGTGCCAGGTGGATAAGAAAAGTCCATCCCAACCAATAACACATCTTGCGCATTTAATATTGTATGAGAAAAAACCCAGGCCGAAGACCCAACATTTCCTCCCGTTACCATGCACGGTACCTTGTTCAATCGGTACAGTTTTTTTGACAAACTATCTTTGCTCTCATAATCATCATAGAGAGGGTTCCACCAGTAAAGATTCATACCAGCATCCAAACACCGCTGCGTTATTTCACACGTAACACTTGTAGAAACAATACCCTTTATCTGTGGTCCATAATAATTTACCATGTCAATTAATTCCTGATTACGGGCAACTTCGTCTTTATTAAGTGCGGGATCAAGATCCTGCCTTTGAAAATAATCATCCTCAGGACGCTCCGATAACCTTGGATCACCAAACCATCTGATTATTCGATGTGCATCAGGATCAACAGTAACCACAAAATCCGGAACAATTCCATTTCTGAGACAATGCCCAAGGGAACCGTCAACGGCTACGATACAACCCTTAAAATCTGCTTTTTTTATTGTCTCAATTGATTTTTTCCGATGTAAACTTGGGCCAGCAGAAATTACTATGACTGGTTTTGGAGGCTCGTTTACTATTTCTTTCCTAAGATCTCTTATAGTTTTCTTAATATAAATTGAGTTTTCTTGGGCATGCCTGAGTCCAATATCAGCAGTCTTTTTAAATGTAGCATCGGAAATTGATTTTAGCTGTTGTTCATTTAGAATCTTCATCTTCGTCCCAAAGAAATTTACTGGATTTCATTACAAAAGCAATACTTCCTCCGAGTTTCTCCAACGCCTTACTCTCAAAAATTTGAGAAACCTCCTGTTCTTTTACATCATGGTCCAGCTTCTCTGAATTAGCGAGCTTATAATTGCCTCTTAAAAATTTACTCATTTCTCTGCCCCCCTTTAGTGATTAAAAATAAACATCCAAAAATTTACACAAAAATTCTATTCATGTATCGATTATACAAATCAGGTTGTAGGCGCTCATTAAGTTTATTTATGTGTATATGACTGGTAGCCCTTGGAATTGAGGAAATATCACCCATCAACTGTCTGATTTTATCATCTGATTCCCAAATATTATATTCTTCTTCCCCAAGTGGTTTGTATGTGTTAAATACATTATTGAAAAGCAATTGAAAAGCATTAAGAAATTTAAGTTTCTCCTGATTTATCCAGGGGCGGAATCTCAAATCCAATTCTCCATACATGTCACATTTGTGCCAATCCTCAAAATTCTCAGGCAGAACCAGTCCA